>JAUNCV010000058.1:2679-11234 GCA_030526445.1 Bacteroidales bacterium
AATCACAACGCTGCACTCAGCAGCCACCTTGACATTCATCCGGGCGAAGATGATCTCTTCGTCAAGTCGGTTTATCACCATAACAACGTGGCCGTTGAGTGTTCGTCGGAGGCGCTCTTGCTCAATCAGCAGTCACCATTAGGTTATGCCTGGCGCAAAGATCGCCACAGCCGCGCCTTCACTTCGCGTTTCTATTTTGCCGGTCCGAAAATGGTCAAGCACCTTGACAGCCTCACCCGCTTCCTCACTGTGCTTCCTGCCTGGTTTCTCATCGGCTATTCAGTTTTCGCCCATCAATGGATTTTGCTTGCAGCTATAGTTCTCTTGCTGGCTCTGCACTGGTTCCTGCTTGTGCTCACGCCATACCAACTCTCTAAGCAGCTGGGCATTCATCGATACATACTCTCTCCGCTTTTGTCTGAGCTCTATACACCTTGTGTTGATTTGTGGTACCGTCTGCGCGTTGCCTTCAACCCAGACCAATTTTATGTAGCTCGCATTGGAAAATAATTTTTAATAACAGAATACAATGAAAAGCATCATTCTTTTTCTGGCTTCGAGCGCACTTCTCACAGCTTCGGCTCGTGCGCAGGTGGTTATCAATGAGGTGATGCAGTCGAACATCGATTGCATCATGGACGATCTCAACGAGTTTCCTGACTCGTGGGTCGAGCTCTATAATCCTGGACCTTCGGCCGTAAACCTTTCGCACTACAGTGTGAACGATGCCAATGACCCATCAAAAGCATTTCAGCTGCCCTCATTCAATCTGGGTGCCAAGTGTTATGCCCTCGTCTATTGTGATAAAGAGGGCTCGGGTTTTCATGCTCCGTTCCGTTTGGAGTCGGGCAAAGGCTGCACTTTTTATCTTTACTGCGACGGACAGCTCATTGATCAGTTGCCCGAAGGCATGAAGAAACAGCCAGCACCCAACATCTCTTTCGGCCGAAAAACCGATGGCGACGACACTTGGGGCTATCAGCTTACCGCCACTCCCAAAGCCGCCAACTGCGGCAAAATAGCCGATGCTAAAAAACTGCTTGGCGAACCAATTTTCAGTGTGCCCGGACAGGTTATGACTTCGGGCCAGACTTTCGCACTTGAACTCTCATTGCCCGAAGACGCTCCTGAAGGCACTGTGATTCGCTACACTGCCAATACTTGCGAAGAGCCTACAGAGACGAGTCCCATTTACACAGAACCCATACAGATAGCTGCCACTCGCGTGGTGCGAGCCAAGCTCTTCTGCGATGGTTGGCTCTCGCCCCGTTCTACCACACATTCTTATATTCAGCATCCGCGTCAACTTACGCTCCCCGTCGTTTCGGTCAGCACCAAGCAAGCCTATCTCACAGACCCAAAGATTGGCATCTATTCCAGCTCGAAAAGCTTTGATGGCAAGGAAAACTACAACCACAACTGGCGTCGCCCCGCACAGTTTGAACTCTTTGAGCAAGCCGGCGAACCCAGCGTATTGAACCAGCTGTGCGAAACCCGAATCACAGGTGGCGCTACACGCGGAAATGCTCTCAAATCGATGGGCTTTTATGCTAACAAGCGTTTTGGCGAAAAACGATTCAAGTACGAGTTTTTCCCTGACGAGCGTCCTAGTGTTACCGACTTCAAGTCGATCATGATGCGCAATGCAGGCAATGACTTCGACTACCTCTATATGCGCGATGCCATTATTCAGCGACTCATGTCTCAGTATGTCGACATCGACCATCAAGCTTGGCGTCCAGCTATCTTCTATCTCAATGGCCAGTATAAGGGCATTCTCAACATCCGCGAACGTAGCAACGAAGACAACATCTACACCAACTACGACGGACTCGAAGAGATTGACATGGTAGAAAACTGGTGGGAACTCAAAGAGGGACGCTGGTCGGAATTCCAAGCATTCATGGATTTCTACAACGCCCACGGACACACCTACGAAGAGTATGACAAAATCATGGATGTGCAAGAATTTATGAATGTCATGATTCTTAATCTCTTCTTCTGCAACCTCGACTTCCCGGGCAATAACATTGTCTGGTGGAAGCCACAAGCAGAGGGCGGACGCTGGCGCATCTTGGTCAAAGACACAGACTTCGGACTCGGACTCTATGGTCGAGACCCAAATTACAAAGTGCTCGAGTGGCTGCACAATCCTAACTACGATGCAAGCAACGCCTGGGCGAACCAGTATGAGCACACTCGCCTCTTCCGCCGCTTAGAAGAAGACGAACGCTTCTTGCGCGAATTCATTGACCGATGCGCTATCTATATGGGCGATTTCATGAACTATGAGCGTACTTGGGAAGTTTGGCAGCCCATGTACAACATGATTCGAACCGAATACACTGAGCATAGAAAACTCTACAATCCATGGTGGCCCAACTATGCACAAGAGTTAGGCAGCGCTCAGAACTGGCTCATGCAGCGCGTCAAACACTTCTACAATCAGTTGGCCGACTATTACAAACTGGGCAACATCTCGCCTCTTGTTATCAACAAAGAACTCTCTGCCTCGGAACTCGAACAAATTCAGGTTTCGTTCAATGGCGTTCAGCTGAGCCGTGCTGCCTTCAATGGCAAGTTCTATCAAGGACGAACAGTAACACTGCAAGGAGAACACGTTGCAGGTTGGCAGATTGTTGAGATTACACGCAATGGCGAACTTCGTAAAACCGAAGTAGAAGGAAACTCCTACACCTTCACCATGCCCTATTGCACATCGATCACCATTAATGCCAAAGTTGAGCAGGGACAGGGAATTGACTCGCTCAACACAGACAGCACACAGCATGGCGACATCCTAGAGATTTATGACGAGTCGGGTATGCGTCGCCTCTATCTGCAAAGAGGTAGCAACATCGTACGCTATGCCGACGGAACTGTCAAGAAAATCTGGTATTAACAATCTCTATTGTTGACAATCCACGAGGTTATCAACAGTTATCGACCAATATTTCCATAGTTATCAACAATATTAACCGAAAAAACGGGAGTTATTAACAAAGTTATCAACATTATTGTTAATAATTCCCGCTTATTATATTATTTTCAAAAGCAATCGGAACAGAGTTCAAAAAAAGAAGAAGGCCGTCATCTCAACAATGACAGGCCTTTATTTTTGCTAAGGCAAAAAAGAAGAAGGCCGTCATCACGACGTCCTTCTTTCGTTAACCTTAAATCTAATACCATGAAAAACACACTGCAAAGGTATGTAATTATTTAGATTCATGCAAATAAAAAAATAAAAAAATCGGTTTGCTAAACAATATTTAACAAACCGACAGTATAATTAAAGATTTTTTAACAGAATTATCGCAAATTCTTGAACTTTTCGCAAACCTTGTCGTAGGTTGACATATCTACGCCCATTTCATGTCCAAGTTCAGCAAGCGCAAAAAGCTGACCATCAATTTCGGAGGCATGATGACGACTGATGTCTTTCTGCATGGATGCTGTAACATCGGGATCAAGATGATCAATGACCGAGAGATTGTGAATCATATAATCGGCAGGCATGTGAATGCCAAGTTTGACACCGAGGGCATAACTCTCGCGGCAAAGCCCAGTGAAGAGCTGTCGTTCTGGTCCCTGTTTCTGAATAGGACCCATAGGGCAATCAAAATAGGCGCCAGTGCACGACATAGCCGAGATAAAGCCCCACTTGATGAAAGTGTCGCGGTTGATGTCGTCGGAAACTTCGACCTTGAGACTGGCCTGACGAAGATCCATAGCAATCTGTTCAAGACGCGAAGCTGGGATGCGCTGGTGAGGACGCGAGCCGTAGATAATATTGAACACGCGACCCACCTGACGAACATGACCAGGTGACTCAATGTAGGCTACGAGATAAATGAGGCCGTCGATTACAGTAGCCTCTTCGACCAAATTCTGCAATCGTGGACCAATGCCATAACCATTGAGAATGGGTATGCACAAAGTGCCCGGCTTAGAAAAGTGATCGAGCATAGGAGCAATCTCTTCGAGCGAATAGCCCTTGACGGAAATGAAAATAACGTCGGGACGCGCTGCCATGGGACGTTTCTTGATTTCGCGCATATACTCTTCTTCTGAATATGCGGGAATTTTTGCAACAAGAGTTTCGTTCATGAGGTCGCTCTGCAAAACGAGTCCGTCACGACGAATTGCTTCCAAGTGTTCACCACGGGCAATACATTCAACCTCTTTTCCTGCTTTAGAGAGGAATCCGGCAATAGAGCCGCCTACGCCACCCGTACCAACAATCAAGTATTTCATATCAACTAATGGAATAAGGTAACCAAAATGGATAATAAAAGTAAAAGTGCGGCAAAGGTAAAAAAAAGAGAGCAATCTGCCAAAAGATTGCTCTAATTTTTACTCGATTATTTCAAAAATGCGAAGAAAACGGCCAAAACAATCAAGAAGAAGGATACGAAATGATTCCAATGCAAGCTTTCGCCCTTGAAAACAAGGCTGACAACAATGGTGAATACAATGAGCGATACAGCCTCCTGAATGACCTTTAGCTGAATGAGATTGTAAGGTCCGCCGGTGTCCATGTGTCCGAGACGATTGGCGGGAACAGCAATCATATACTCGAAAAAAGCCATACCCCAACTGATGAGGATGACGCAGAAAAGCGGCCAATCGCGAAAAGATGGATACATTTCGCGAAGCTTGAAATTGCCATACCAGGCAAAGGTCATGAAGACATTAGAGAGCACCAGTAAAAGAATGGTGCCGATAGCACGCAAAAGCATATTTCAGTTATTTATTAATAATTCGAGTGGATTTTGTACAATCTTTCCTATCGTAAGATCGCGCATGAGAGCAACGGTGCGAATAGTAACTTGCAAATGGAAGGCTACGCTGCCAACAAACGAAATGGGCTCGGTGGGCGATGGCTGCAGACGCAAAATGTTGCGGACGAAGAAAGCGTCAATACCATCATAGGCGAGCTTTTGACAATAGGAAACATCGAAGTGACGACCAACGAACGAAGCAAAGGTGGCCAAATAACGATTAGGGAACTCGCCTCGATAAACACGCTGTATAGCTTGTTCGGCTGTGACGGTGCCATAGTCAGCTTCGAACAAAGTGCGCACACGCTGGGGCATTTGCTCTTTAAGATAATCGGCCAACACCTGTCGGCCCAACCACGCACCACTGCCTTCATCGCCCAAAATATAACCTAAGCTGGAGGCAGCATTCATCTCACCACTGGCCGCATCATAACGAGCAGCAATAGCGCCAGTGCCTAAGATGCAGCCAATACCAGCACCAGTAGGAAAAAGTGCGCGACAAGCACACAGCAGGTCGCTGGCTACCTCAATGCGGGTCTGTGGCGTGAAGACGCGACGCAGTGCACCTTCGACCAACGCAATACGCTCACCACTACAGCCAGAACCATAAAACTGCACAAGGTCAGGATAACGGTCACCCGTCTGCTCAACAACAGTGCGAGCAGCCTGCGCAATGGCATCGGACGAAGCATAGAGCGGGTTGAGGCCCTGCGTCTGCACAAGCTGCACAAAGGCGGGCTGTCCTACTTGCTTGTCAACAAGCGCCCAAGTGGTTTTGGTGCTGCCACTGTCGGCTATGAGGATATTCATATCACTTGAGTTTAATTTTAACAGTCTTGCGCGTTGGCGCACTCTCGTTGTTGCAAGGGTCGATGGCGGTGACTACATAGGTATACTTGCCCGATGCAGAAATAGAGGCATCTGTATAAAATAGTTCGCGTGTACGCGCGAGAAGATGTTCGCACGAACGTTCCACATCAATCTTTTCGCCTTTTCGATAACGATAGATGCAATAGTACTGCGGCAACTGAAGCGGATCATTCGTCTTGGGCTGTTCCCAGACAAGCTGCAAACCCTGTTCTGTTTTCTTAAACTTAAGATTATCAATGGCCTCGGGAGCCTTCTTGTCGATGTGCACAAAGGCAGGAGGCAGGACTATGCGCTTGGCAAAGACTGTGTCGCGCAAATAGTGTCGCACTCGATACTGGTCTTCGTCAACCTGATAGCCATACCAATAGCAGTTGCCCAAAACATTGGATTGTGCCGAAGCTAAGGCATGTTTCTGGGCGAAATGACGATGCTTGGTGCGCAAATCGCATTTAGCTTTGCGCTTGGCATCAGTCTCATCGAGCGAACGTTCGATGCTCTGACCTATATACAGATGACACTGGGCAGGTATGTGCTGGCTCCACCAGCCTACAAGTGTGGCATAATCGGCTGCCGAATGACCAATCTCCCAATAGAGCTGGGGAATGATATAGTCAATCCAACCCTGTTCGGCCCACAGAAGCACGTCGGCATAAAGGTCATCATAGCACTGGGTGCCATTGGTGGCCGAACCCTCAGCCCAACTCTTCTGATTGCGATAGATGCCAAAGGGACTGACTCCAAATCGAACCCAAGGCTTGAGGGAGCGAATATCGTCGTGCAGGGAGCGAATAAGGATGTTTACACTCTGACGACGAAAGTTGTCCCAGTCTTCAGGCTTATTGCAATCGAGCTTCATCTGTGGTGCATAAGCTTCGAAGGTGGCACGGTCGCCAAAGGTTTGTCCTTTTACAGGATAGGGATAGAAATAGTCGTCAATATGCAGGGCATCAATATCATAGCGCGAAACGATATCTTTTACAACGCTACGCACATATGCGCGACATTCGGGCATACCAGGATTGAGATAGAGCTTACCATCGTAACGCACAAACCAGTTGGGGTGCTGATAGTAGAGATGCCCCTGTGGCAAAACCTGATTTTTGCTGGCACTCATGCGGTAAGGATTAATCCAAGCATGAAACTCCATGTGGTGCTGGTGGCAAAGGTCAATCATGTGTTGCATCGGATCCCAAGCAGGCACAGGGGCTTGTCCCTGTTTGCCAGTAAGGAATCGGCTCCAGGGTTCGAGCTCTGACTTGTAAAAAGCATCGCCTTCAGGACGCACCTGAAAAAGAACGGCATTGAAGCCAGTAGCCGCCAAGCTATCGACCAAACGAGTGAGATAAGCCTGTGCCTCTGCAGGCTGCATGCGCATATAACGCTCCTGAAAAGCTGTTTGTAACCAGACACCGCGAAACTCGCGCTTGGCACGCGTCTCTACCGGTGCTTTGCTCTTGCGCTTAGCCTCAGCGGGCTGAATAGCTACAGCCAGCATGAGCACGGTGAACAAAAAGAGGAATATATTTTTTTTTGACATTTTATCTACAAAAATGAAAAATGAAAAGTCTCACTTTGGTGAGAATTATGGATTCTGTTTTTCTGAAAGTTCAAGCCAACGCATCTCTTTTTCATCAATGAGATCGATGATTTCTTGCATGCGCTGTCCTTTCTCAACAATTTCGGGTCCGGAGAGTGTTCCACTCGACATAAGGGCTTCAAGCTCAGCTTTTTCAGCTTCAAGCGCTGGCAGCTCTTGTTCGAGGGCTGCAAACTCCTGCTTCTCTTTGAACGAAAGCTTGGGCGCCTTTTCGGTGCGAGGTTTTACGCGGGTATCGGCAGACACAGTGCCTGCTGCAACCGCTAGCTTTGGATTCTTTTTCTCCTCCTCTTCCTGCTGTTTGAGAAGAGAATATTCTCGCCAATCGGTATAGTTGCCCGGATAATCCTGCAACTTGCCCTGACCATGGAAGACAAGCAGATGATCCACCACCTTGTCCATAAAATAGCGATCGTGACTCACCACAATGACGCAACCGCCAAAGTTCTGAAGGAACTCTTCGAGCACATTGAGAGTTACGATGTCAAGATCGTTGGTAGGCTCGTCGAGAATGAGGAAGTTGGGCGAACGCATAAGAATGGTGCAGAGATAGAGTCGACGCTTCTCGCCACCGCTCAGTTTATACACATAACTATACTGCTTTTCGGGCGAAAAGAGGAAGTTCTGCAAGAACTGAGAGGCAGTGAGTTTGGTGCCATCAGAGAGCATGACATAATCGGCTATATCGCGCACAATATCAATTACTTTCTTTTGTTCATCGAATTGTAATCCCTCTTGGCTGTAGTAACCAAAACGCACAGTTTCGCCCACATCAATAGTGCCCGAATCGGGCTGAATCAATCCCTGCAGCAGTTTAAGATAGGTGCTCTTGCCCGTGCCGTTGTGTCCCACAATGCCCATCTTTTCATAGCGGGCAAAGGTGTAGTTATAGTCTTTGAGTATAACCTTTTCAGCCATAGCGTGACCATCCTTATCGGTAGTAAAACTCTTGCTAACGTGGTGAGCCTCGAAGATTTTGTTACCAATGTAGCTACTCTTCATCTGCAGGCGCATTTCTTGCTGTTCATGGCGACGCTTGGCGCGCTCTTCGAGTTCATAGAATGCCTCGATGCGACTGCGGCTCTTATGAGCACGAGCCTGTGGCTGACGACGCATCCAGTCAAGTTCCGTACGCAAAAGGTTGTTGGCACGATCCACATTAGCATTCTGAACAGTAATGCGCTCCTGACGCTTCTCAAGATAATAGGCATAATTGCCTTTGTAGGTGTAGAGTGTCTTGTCGGCCAGCTCAACGATGCGGTTGCACACATGATCAAGGAAATAGCGGTCGTGGGTCTCCATAAGCA
>JAUNCV010000059.1 GCA_030526445.1 Bacteroidales bacterium
TAAACTTTGTACTACTTGTCTTATATTTCAAGTCTCAGACTTATCAAAGATCGTTGCTCAACCGATTGTTCTTCCTGTTAAGCGGGTGCAAAGATAGCGGATATATTTTGTGTTTCCAAATTATTTTAAAAGTTTTTTGCAAAAAAATGTTAAATTCAGCAAACCATTGCCCTTTCACCCCCGAAAATGTCATTTTGAAATACCAAACTCAATTCAAAAACCATCTAAATTACATTAAAAATATCCCATATCCGCATTTTTTCTTCCAGAATTAGAGATGCCTTTTTTTTAATTTAATAATGTATATAGTGATATCGAGAGAAACAGAGGAAACCAAGAATATTGAGCAAAGTCGAGGAGATTTTTTTGAAACCTCGCGAGGTTTCAAAAATTTCACGCCTGATTTACGTCAGTTACCCAAGTTACCTCACATATTGATTTTATCACATAAATAAAGTTACTTTCTGGAAAAAATACGTTTGAGGTGAGCTTTCAAACGCGCACGTTTTGTTGCAGGAGGCAAAGTATTGGTAAGGCCAAGTGCTGATTCAATTGACAGATAATACTGCAAGGCGAAATCACCCATTCGCGTCAATCCTTGTCGAGCAGCATCTTTAGCTCGTGTTTGAAGCATGATGAGAGTTGATAACGGACATGGAGGGACTTGCTGACGAATAGCCCCGGGCAAATTGATTTCAGCCTCAATTGGCACCACAATAGAGAAATAAGAAGTCTTAGAATTATTAGATACTAAGCTGAGCTGGTAAGCCTCGACCCACTCATGATGCATATCAAGGACCCAAGATGGCGCGCTCCAGAACTGGAGGCAAAGTCCCTGAGCAGCAAGCTGATCGATCTGTTGCATTGGATAGTCCCCCCAGGGCTGAATTCGAGCAATATCTGCATCGAGTTCTGCAATCATTTTCTGTTGACGTTCATAATCAGACTGCATGCTCACCCATTCGGCCAAGAGAGGCGAAACATCGGTCACAACCACTGGTTGCAACGGAAGGCCTGCTCGCAAATCATCGCGCGAAAGCACATCACGCATCTGTTGCAGCATATCGGTCAAAAGAGGAGTTAAATCGGGCATATTTATTTTTTTAGGGCACAAAGATAACCATAAAAAACAAATCTGTTGCAAAACGAGTCTAAAATTCAAGCAACCCTCATTTTTAATCGACCAAATTTGTAGATTTTGTCATTTTTTTATTATATTTGCCCCATGAAACAGAAATTTCTCACCCTAATAAAATTCATAAGAACCCACGTTTTCACCAGCTGTGTGATAGCGGGTTTTGCTTGGCTCATTTTTTTTGACCAGCACAGTATCCTGGCCATACATAGGCTCAATGTGCAAGCAAAAGAAATGAGAAAAGAAATTGATGATTTCCAGAAAATGGTAGAGAAATACAAAGGCGATATCGAAGAGGTTAGTGGCGATGCCGAACAAATGGAACACTTTGCTCGCGAACAGCTTCATATGAAAAAAGCGAATGAGGACGTCTTCCTTATTGACGACTAACACAAAAAACTATCGAATGAAATATATTGAATACGTTGCCTATCTTTTAGTACTTATCAGTGCTATGATTGGGTTCAGCCATCACGAGATAGCTTGCTACATGATGGCTGTTGGAGCCTCGGCTCTTTGCCTGTTGCATTGGCGGGAAAAGTACGAAGGCAAAAACCTGCGATTAAAACGCATCATGCGCATCCGTCACTTTATTGGCGTTATATGGCTGGTAGCCAGTTACTACATGTTTAAGGAGGGCAATTATTGGCCTGTTATTATCCTGATAGCAGTAGTGCTCGAATATTATACGATATGGATTATTAACCGCGAAGAGAAAAAAGAAAAATGAAACTCCGACTGCCCGCAGAATGGGAAAAACAGGCGTTTGTGCAAATTGCCTGGCCACATATTGAAACCGACTGGCTTCCCTATCTTGAAGCTGCACATAAATGCTACTGTCAACTTGCTGCAGAAATTTCAAAGCGAGAAAATCTCATCATCGTCACCCCAGACCCAGCCGATGTTACCGCAAGACTTGAGGCTACAGATGGTGTTGTGATGGAAAATGTACATGTGCTTTGCATTGACACGAACGACACTTGGGCTCGAGATCATGCTTTTCTCACATGCATTGACGAAGAAAATGGCTGCAAAGTGCTTGAAGACTTTTGCTTCAACGGATGGGGCCAAAAATTTGCCTCAAATTTCGACAACCAAATTAACGAACGTGTATTGCCTTGGTTGCAGAAACATTTTGAGGGACAAGTCGGATATATGGATGTTCGAAGAATTGTCTTGGAAGGCGGAAGCGTAGAAAGCGATGGTGAAGGCACCATACTTACGACAACCTCATGTCTTCTGGCACCTAACCGCAACTATTTCGCAGACAAAACTGAGGCTGAAGAAGTGCTTCGAGCTACCTTGGGTGCGAAACAAGTTCTTTGGCTGGACCACAGCTGGCTTGATGGCGATGACACTGACGGACACATTGACACAGTTGCTCGTCTTTGCCCCAACAATACAATTGCGTACGTCCAGTGCTCTGACAAGAACGATATTCACTACAAGGAGCTTTCGGCCATGGAGCAAGAGCTAAAATTACTCAAGACAGCACAGGGAAACCCCTACAAACTGTTAGCCCTTCCTATGGCTCCAGCTATTTTTGAAAAAGATTTCAGCAACCCTGTTGAAGGTGAAGAGGAACAGCGTCTGCCCGCCACTTATGCCAATTTCTTGATTATGAACGGAGCTGTACTGATGCCAACCTACGGACAGCCAGAAACCGACAAGAAGGCTATGGATGTGCTTCAAGAGGCTTTTCCTGATCGAGAAATTGTGGGCATTGACTGTCAGGTCCTGATCCGTCAACATGGTTCGCTCCACTGTATCACAATGCAATATCCCGAATAAAAGACCAACCGAATGAAAGCAGAATACGTCATAAGCAATCCCGATTGGCGCATGTGTCCAGACACAAAATTGCCAGAGTATGCCTTCATTGGCCGTTCAAACGTAGGTAAATCGAGCCTTATAAATATGCTCACCCAACAAAAAGGTTTAGCAAAAACATCGTCTAAGCCTGGAAAGACCCTTCTCATCAATCATTTTTTGATTGACGAGCGTTGGTATATTGTCGATCTTCCAGGTTATGGCTATGCCCGAATTGGAAAAGTGGGTCTCGAAAAACTGCAGAAGCTCATCAATGGCTACATCATGAACCGCCCTCAGCTAACCTGTGTGATGCTTCTTATTGACAGTCGTCATGAACCACAGAAAATTGACTTAGAGTTTATGCAGATGTTAGGTGAAAACGGTATTCCTTTTGCCATAATCTTCACTAAACTCGACAAAATCACCCAACGACAGTGGGGCATCAACTTCAAACTCTATAAGCAACGACTGTTGCAAGATTGGGAAGAGCTCCCACCAATGTTTGCAACCAGTGCAGACAAAGGCACTGGCCGAGATGAGGTGTTGCAATACATTGAATCGATTAATGAACAATTAAAACAACAATAAAACCCAACTTAAGAAAGTAGAAACAATTATGGCAATGAACAATTGGTATGAGTGTCGCGTAAAATTTGACAAGATTCTTGAGAATGGCACTCAGAAGAAGGTAACAGAAGCTTACCTTGTTGATGCGATGAGTTTTACAGAAGCCGAAAACAGAATCATCGAAGAGATGACCCCTTACATCACTGGTGAATTTGAGGTAGCAGCCGTAAAGAAGGCTCGCGTCAGCGAACTCTTTAATGATCCTGAAGGAGATAAATGGTATCGTGCCAAAGTAATGTTTATCACAATCGACGAAAAAAGTGGTGCTGAGAAAAAGGCCGCAAGTACAATGTACGTTCAAGCAAAGGACTTTCAGAATGCTGTCAGCAATCTTGAGAACGGCATGAAAGGCACTATGAGCGACTGGGAAATCAACACTATTGCCGAAACCACCATTCTCGATGTCTTTGGTTTGCAGGTCAAGACCACCGATGGCGGTAATGAAGCACACCAAGAGGGATAAATAACATTTATAATCTTCGGACGAAAGTCATGATCAAAGAGAATCTGGAAGCAGTTCGCGCTACTCTGCCCCAAAACACAACATTGGTAGCTGTATCAAAATTCCATCCTGCAGAGATGCTACAGGAGGCATACGATGCCGGCCAGCGTATTTTTGGTGAGAGTCGCGAAAACGAACTTAAGCAAAAAGATGCCGTTTTGCCTCACGATATTCAATGGCATTTCATAGGCCACTTGCAGACAAATAAGGTGAAATACCTTATGCCAATGGTCAGTTTGATACACAGTGTGGATAGCGAACGACTGCTCGATGAGATACAACGACAAGCACTTCGTTTTGCTTCAGAAAGAATGGCACGCTTTGGGACCTCAAAAGTAAGTGTTTTGCTCCAATTACACGTTGCTCAAGAGGAAACCAAATCTGGGTTCGCACCCGAAGAACTCATAAATCTCCTTTCACAAACTCATATTTCGGAACGATGGCCGAACATTGAGTTCCGAGGACTAATGGGTATGGCATCATTCGTTGATGATGAGGCTCAATGGAGAAAAGAGTTTCGTTCTATTATGGCTTGCTACCATGATTTGATCAATGGACCTTTGACATCCCAAGGCATAGATAAAGAACAGTTCTCTATCCTCTCATTTGGCATGAGTACAGACTACCAAGTAGCTATTGAGGAGGGCGCTAACATGGTGCGCATAGGAACTTCTATTTTCGGAGAAAGAATTTATTAACAAAAACAAAATTATGAAAATTGTAATTCCTTCTGTTGAGGCGTTGCACGATGCCGCAAAAGAATTTATCGCCAATATGGGCGACAACACCGTTTTTGCCTTCCGTGGCGAAATGGGCGCAGGAAAAACCACCTTTATCAAAGCTATTTGCGATGTTCTTGGCGTAGAAGAGGAGGTCAACTCCCCCACCTTTGCTATTGTCAACGAATACAGAAGTGCCTCAGCAGAACTCATATATCACTTTGACTGCTACCGCATCAAAGAATTAGAAGAAGCACTTGACTTTGGTTTTGAAGACTATATGGACTCTGGCGCTCTTTGCTTCATTGAATGGCCCGAAAACGTTGAAGAGCTTCTCCCTGGAGACGTTGTGAACGTCAAGATTACCCCTCAAGAGGACGGATCAAGAATTCTTGAATTCTAATGATTAGACTTCCTTTCTTATGTTAATCTACAACACATCATTTCACGTTGAAGAACAAGTGCTTCAGCAGTTTCTCTGCTTTGTAAAAGACGACTATTTCCCTGCTATTACCCAAGGTATGTATTTGCAGAATCCACGTCTTCTGCACCTTATGAACAACGTGGGAGACAACCTATATGGTTATGCAGTAATGGCCGAAGTCCCTGGCGACATCGTCGCCCTCAAGAAATGGCGCAAAGAAACAGGTGATGCACTAATTTCAAGCCTCCAACAGAAGTTCGGCACCAAAGTAGTATCATTCAGTACTACAATGAAAGTAATTAAGGAATAAATAAAACTGGGACCGCAAAATGCAGTCCCAGTTTTTTTATATCAATGTTAGTTCTTTTTTTAAGAAATAGGTAGTCGGAGTTTCTACTGTTTTTGTTTTGTTTTTAGTCAGACCACAGATTTCCTCTGGTGTACCTTCTGCCACAATCTGACCTCCGGCAGACCCTCCATTTGGCCCCATGTCAACAAGATAGTCACAACTTTTTATGACATCAAGGTTGTGCTCAATGATAATCATACTATTGCCTCTATCGACAAGCATATTGAGTAGCTTCATAAGCACTCTGATATCTTCAAAATGAAGTCCTGTTGTTGGCTCATCAAGAATGTATAAAGTCTTTCCTGTTTGACGTTTCGAGAGTTCGGCTGCAAGCTTTACACGCTGGCTCTCTCCTCCAGAAAGAGTTGACGAAGGCTGTCCGAGTTTTATGTAGCCCAAACCAACTTCTCGCAATGTCTTAATCTTGTTGATAATAGCAGGAATATTCTCAAAAAATTCACAAGCCTGATTAATAGTCATATCAAGTACATCTGAGATACTCTTGCCTTTGTATCGGACCTCGAGAGTTTCTCGATTGTAACGCTTTCCATGACACACTTCACATGGCACCAT
This sequence comes from Bacteroidales bacterium, assembly GCA_030526445.1. Taxonomy (GTDB): domain Bacteria; phylum Bacteroidota; class Bacteroidia; order Bacteroidales; family UBA3663; genus Liminaster. The sequence continues at coordinate 6,142 of JAUNCV010000059.1, forward strand.
TACATCGGGCAGGAAGTTCATTTCAATAGTTTTATAACCATTACCAGAACAAGCCTCACATCGACCTCCGCCTACATTGAACGAGAATCTTCCAGGTTTATAACCTCTCATTTGTGCTTCGGGTAAAGACACAAAAAGGTTACGAATATCAGCAAAAACGCCTGTGTAGGTTGCCGGATTACTTCTTGGAGAACGCCCTAACGGGCTCTGATCAACGCATATTACCTTATCAATATTCTCAAGACCTTCAACCTTTTCATAAGGCAAAGGTGGCTGTAGTGAGTGATAAAAATGCGAACTAAGAAGTGGGTAAAGCGTACCATTTATAAGGCTTGACTTTCCGGATCCTGACACACCCGTTATGCCAACCAAGCAACCCAATGGTAACCGGAAAGTGACATTTTTCAGGTTATGTCCTTTTGCTCCATACACAACAAGCTCCTTGCCATTACCAGCACGTCGCTCCTTTGGCACCTCAATGTATCGACTAAGATTAAGATACTCAGCGGTCAGAGTATGCTGTTTCAGCATATCTTGAGGAGAACCCTGGAATACTACATGGCCACCCTTACGACCTGCATGAGGACCAATATCGACCACATAATCAGCAGCCAGCATCATATCTCGATCATGCTCAACCACAACAACCGTATTACCAATGTCTCGAAGTTTCTTAAGCGAGTTAATAAGCAACTCGTTATCTCTCTGATGTAAGCCTATACTAGGCTCATCAAGAATATACAAAACATTGACTAACTGACTGCCAATCTGAGTAGCCAAACGAATACGTTGGCTTTCTCCTCCTGAAAGAGTCATTGTTGCACGATTTAGGGAAAGATATCCCAAACCCACATCAAGCAAGAAACGAATACGAGTGCAAATCTCTTTCAAAATTTCTGCTGCTACCTGCTGCTGACGCTCACTCATGTGATTTGGCAATTCTTCAAGCCAAACAGCTAAATCAGACAAGCACATAGCGCTCACTTCCGATATGTTCTTGCCGGCAAGAAAGAAGTGCAGTGATTCTTTTTTTAGACGTTGACCATAGCACTCGGGGCACGTCATAATCGTGTTAAAAGACTCAGCCCAACGTTTTTGTTTAGCCGAAGCATCTTCTGTAATAGAATCTTGGATATATTTGACAAGACCTTCATAAGGCATTGTCATCAGGCTTAAACTTGTACCAGTTAACTTTTCGTCCACATGATAGGTTTCTCCCGTGCCATAAAGTACCGCATTTACAACTTCTTCTGACAATTCTGCAATAGGGGTATCAATACTGCATTTGTAGGTTTCGAGCAAACTCTCAATTTGCCAAAAAATCATACTGTTTTTTTTCTTACCAAGAGGTTCGATACCCCCTTCGGCAATACTTTTACTCGGATCTGGAATAATTTTATCACGATCAATTTGAGAAACCACACCTAAGCCATGGCAATGAGGACAAGCACCCATGGGCGAATTGAAAGAAAAGTCATGAGGAGCAGGCTCTTTATAGCTTAAACCAGTAGCAGGGTCCATGAGCATTCGGCTATAGTATCGAGGTGTAGCATTTTCATCTCGCTCAAGGATAGCCATCATTCCCTCACCCATTTTCATACAAAGACGCAAACTTTGACGCAATCGTTGCTCATCATCTGTCTGGATTCGCATCTTGTCTACCACCAACTCAATTGTATGGTTCTTATAACGATCTAACTGAAGGCCATGAAGAAGTTCTCGCATTTCTCCATCAATGCGAACATTGAGATATCCTTTTTTTCTTAACCCCTCAAAAAGTTCACGATAATGACCTTTGCGATTACGCACAAGAGGAGATAAAAGATAAACGACCTTACCTAAATATTGAGAGAAAATAAGTTCAAGAATCTGTTCCTCTGTAAATCTTACCATAGGCTCACCACTCAGGTAACTACGGGCCTCTCCGGCGCGAGCATACAGAAGACGCAAAAAGTCATAGATTTCAGTAGTAGTACCTACCGTGGAACGAGGGTTGTGGTTTACAGTCTTTTGATCGATACTGATAACAGGACTCAAACCACTGATCTTATCCACATCAGGACGTTCCAAGTTACCCAGCATATTACGAGCATAACTTGAGAAAGTCTCGATATAGCGACGCTGGCCTTCGGCATAAATGGTGTCAAAAGCCAGCGAAGATTTTCCAGAGCCAGAAAGGCCTGTTATAACTGTAAGAGAGTGACTTGGAATAGTCACATCAATATTCTTCAGGTTATGGACGCGAGCGCCCAACACTTCAATTGCCAATGTTGAATGCGAATTGTTAAATGTCAAATTATTGTGCCTTCCATCCCAAAGCAGCCGCTCCTAAAATTGCAGCTTCTGAGAGTTTAAGAGCGGAAGGGATGATTTTAATCTTGCCTTGCCAAGTTTTTAGCAGATTAGCCTCCATAGCTTTGCGAAGTGGATTAATAATCAAATCACCAGCCTGTGCCAACCCGCCAAAAAGAATAAATGCCTCAGGCGAAGAAAAACATACGAACTCTGCGAATGCCTCACCCATCAACTGACCTGTATAGTCGAATATCTCCTTCGAAAAAGCATCGCCATTCATGGCTGCTTCATAAACTTCTTTCGAAGTGATTGTTTCAGGATCAAGATTTCTGAGAGAACTGTCGTCACTACGAGTTTTCAGCCACTCTCGAGCAGTTCGAGCCACACCATTTGCTGAGCAATATGCCTCAAGACAGCCCTTTTGGCCACATCCACAAAGGCGATCACCCTGACGCACCTTAACATGACCCAACTCACCTGCAAAACCATCATGACCATAGACAAGCTGACCATTGATCACAATACCTGAACCTAAACCAGTTCCAAGTGTAATCATGATAAAATCACGCATGCCACGAGCCGAACCATAAGTCATTTCTCCAATGGCAGCAGCATTAGCATCGTTAGTTACAGCAACAGGGATGCCCAACCTATCATAAAGCATTTCTGCCAACGGACATACACCTTTCCAAGGCAGATTAGCAGCATTTTCGATATTACCTGAATAGAAGTTAGCATTTGGAGCGCCAATTCCGATGCCAGCTATCATCTGAGGTCCACCTATATTGCCAAGCAACTGTCTGATAGCTTTTGCCAAAGCATCTATAAAGTCGCCAAATTCAGCAGCATAGTCTTTGGTTCTTATTGAGGTTGAAGCATGAATCTTGCCTCTTGAATCTACCACCCCAATATCGGTGGTATTTCCTCCCATATCGATTCCGATAACGTAGGGTTTGCAGTGACTCATAGTATCTTTTTACGTATAGGGTTAAACAAATTGAATAAACACGCACAATTGCATGCCTGTTTTCTGCCGCAAATATAAGTATTCTTATAATAAGATGCAAGGATATGCACAAAAATTGTGCAATTTTTTAGCTTTTTTAACGCAAGCGAAGTGTTTGTCCTACCTTAACTGCACCTGATGTTAGCTTATTGCGTTTGCTCAAAGATTTGACAGTAACACCATATTTTTGTGCAATACTGTGCAGCGACTCTCCAGGTTGCACAACATGGGTTTGAAACTGCTTGTCGGCACGTGAATGCTTTGCCTGCAGATAAACAATATCGCCCTCGTTAAGCTTGTAATATTTCGTCATATCGTTATATTTACGAAGCTTTTTCTCTGAAATTCCAAATTCTTCCGCAATATAAAGCAAATGATCATTCTTATTTGCACGAACATAATTCAAACCGCCCCTTGAAGCAGTACTATAGAGTTTATGCTGCCCACTTTTCTTAGCCAGTTTTTTTTCACCTGCGTAAGGATCTCGTCCATGATCATATTGGTCAAGATGGTAACGCTCAATTATATCAATCAGCTGGTCAGCATATTTTGGATTGGTTGCATATCCACATTCCTTCAACCCTTTAGCCCAGCGCTTATAATCATGCTTACCTAAATGAAAAAGTTTTGAATAACGCGAATTGTTTCGCAAAAATTTTGAATGATACTCATAACTTTCTTCTACCGAACCAAATTTACAGAAAGGTTCTTTCTTATAATCGTCATCGCACTGAATTGTTGGGCCATTCCATCCTCGATAAGCCTTGATTCCAAAATGATTGTTGCCTATCACTGCAAGGTAACTGGCTCCGTAAGCACTTTCAAACATACCCTGTGCTAAGGTGATACTTGCAGGAATACCATACAAATGCATCTGTCGCTGAGCTTCGGCTGCATAGAGTCTACAATACTCCTCTGAAGTCATACGTTTTCGCTGGTCAGGACAATTGTCTCGCGCCAAAATGGGAGAAAAGCATGCAATAAACAGAAGCATATTGAGCATAAAAACGCGAATTGATGCGTTTTTTCGATCTTTTTTTTGGAAATTAATCATATTTCTTATACCTTTGCCTTAATTAATTTAAACATTCATTTTTATGAAAAACATTGAAATCAGCGCAAAGATACAGATTTTTCACGAATCTGAACTCAATGAATCACAAAAAAACGTTGTTGAAGCTGCAAAAAAAGCAACTTTCACTTCATATGCCCCTTATTCGAACTTTCATGTAGGTGCTGCGGTTTTATTAGAGAATGGAGTAATCGTGACCGGAAGCAACCAAGAAAATGCGGCCTACCCTTCAGGCATATGTGCAGAACGAACAACACTCTTTTATGCCAACTCCCAATACCCAGATCAACCTGTTCGAAAACTTGCCATTGCAGCACAATGCAATGGTAATTTCACTGATGAAGTAATTTCACCTTGTGGAGCTTGTCGCCAAGTAATCCTAGAATCCGAGTATCGAGCAAAGGCTCCAATCGAGATTCTTCTTGTTGCTGGCAGCGAAATATGGGTTTTTAATGGTATTGAAGGCCTTCTACCATTAGGATTCAACTATAATAGTCTTCACCAGTAAAAAAAGTTGAGCAAACACTTATTTAGAATTATTCCAAATAGAGAACACAGAGTTATCAACAATCTAACAAGCCTATTTTCAAGCCACTTATGACTCATAGAAATACATAAAAAGATTGTTGATAACTTTATCTATCATTTTTTATCAACCAATTCTATACAGTTATATATCAATTATTTATCTAAAACTTCCCA
>JAUNCV010000060.1 GCA_030526445.1 Bacteroidales bacterium
ACGCCATCAAGAATGCTGTCGCCATCGGAGCTGATGCTTTTGCCCTCTTTACTCGCAACCAGAAGACTTGGAGCAGCAAACCTTTGGCAGCCGATAATATTGCCCGTTTCAAAGAGGCGTTGGCCGAAGCTGGCATCCAGCCTAAGCATGTCCTTCCACACGATAGCTATCTCATCAATCTTGGCAGTCCAGATCCAGAGGGTCTCCTCAAGAGCCGCAATGCTTTTCTTGACGAACTTGAGCGCGCCGAACAGTTGGGTCTTACCCTTGTCAACTTCCATCCCGGAAGCCATCTTAAGGTTCTCTCTCCCGAGGCTTGTCTTGACCGCATTGCTGAGAGCATAAACATGGTGCTGGCCGAAACCTCTACAGCCGTGGCTGTCATAGAGAATACTGCCGGACAGGGCTCTAATCTCGGCTACCAGTGGGAACAGATAGCCCGAATCATTGAGGGCGTGAACGATAAGAGTCGAGTAGGTGTGTGCATCGATACTTGCCACACCCATGCTGCTGGCTATGATCTTAGCACCGAAAAGGGTTACAACGACACATTCGATGCTTTCGAGCGCGTCATTGGTTTCTCTTATCTTCGTGGCATTCATCTCAATGATTCCAAGCGCGAATGTGGTTCTCGTGTCGATCGTCATGAGTCTTTGGGTCAGGGAACGCTTGGCCCTGATTTCTTCCCACGTTTCATGCACGATTCTCGCTTTGACGATATTCCTATCATTCTCGAAACTCCTAACGAAACTCTTTGGGCTCAAGAAATTTCTTGGCTCCGATCTCTATAATTTTGCATTATGAAAAAAACTATCTCTATACTCGCAGCTTCTGCTGCTTTCACCTCAGCAATGGCTGCTGGCGACACTTTGAGTGTTGCCTCTATGCGTCATTTCGGCCCTGTGCCAGTTTATGCACCTTGTCAGCTCGATACCACCGATGTCAATGGCAAGAAGTTTGAAACTCAGATGCTCCATGAGAGCGCTATTAGCCTTGGTCTCGTCAAGGAGGGCAAGGAGTGGAGTGGAGTAGAGGCTCCTGGTGCCGATACCACTGCACTTCACCTCATGGGCTGCACCATCAGCAATAGTGATTATTTCACCGGTTCGCTCAATCTCACCAAGTCTCCAAAGCACGCTGTCGTTTATCTCGATGGCAAGAAGCAGGCTCCGGGCGCTCTGACACTTAATCCTGGTACTCACGAACTCGTTGTGCAGTACTTCAGCACTCCTCGTGAGGCTGATAGCCTTCAGATCAATCTCTCTTCCGATAGTGCTGCTCATGTGCCAGCTACCGCTCTTCGTGTGGGTGATATCGCTGCCAAGGAGGGCAAGATGTACACTATCGAGCAGCTCGTTAAGGCTTCAAGCTATAGCGGTTACACGCTTTCGCCTAATGGCAAGTGGATGCTTCTCAGCTACTTTGACAAGAGCATGGGCAACGATGGCCAGTGGCTTTATTATCTGGTCGATCGCACTACTGGTGCAAAGTCTCAGCTTTCGGGCTGGGCTTCATGGATGCCTAAGTCGAATCGTTTCTATGTGACCCGTAATGTTCGTGGCGACCGTCAGCTTGTCACTATCGATCCTGCTACTCGTGCCGAAGAGGTTTGGGCACACAATCTCCCAGAGGGAAGTTTCCAGATGTTCCCTACCGAAGATCGTCTTCTCTTCACCATTCCTCAGGAGGGACCAAAAGAGCTCAACCCTGATGCATTCGAGCTGATTCATCCTGATGACCGTCAGCCAGGTTGGCGTAATCGCCAGAAGTATGCTGTTTATGACCGAAGCACTGGCCTCTTGCAGCCTATCACTTTCGGCTACAGCAGTCACTATGTCAGCAGCATCAGTAACGATGGCAAGAAGCTTCTCGTAACCAAGCGCGAGGATCGTCTCACTGCTCGTCCAACAACGCTTTCGTCTGTGTTTGTGCTCGATTTGGCTACTCTTACCACCGATACTCTTGTGTCTCGCGATGGCTTTGTTTCGGGTGGCACATTCTCGCCCGATGATAAGACTGTACTCCTCCAGGGTTCGCCTGAAGCCTTCAACCGCATTGGTTGCACTTTGCCCGATAGCGTAACTCCTAATATGTACGATTATCAGCTCTACACCATCGATATCGCCAGCAAGAAGGTTAACCCAATTACTCGCGATTTCAATCCAAGCATCACTGGCTACGACTGGTCAGCTGCCGATGGTAAGATCTATTTCACTGCCGAAGACAAGGACCTCGTGTCTCTCTTCCAGTACGATCCTAAGACCGCTAAGTTCACCAAGCTTGAGCAGCCTGAGGAGGTTGTTTCTGGCTTCAACTTGGCTGCTGCAGCCAATGTTATCAGTTTCGCAGGCGAGAGCAATGATCATAGCTGGCGTCTTTACACCATGGATCTTTCGAAGAAGAAGCCTGTCATCACCCAGATGGGCGACATCAATGCTGAGCTTTATGCCGGTGTTTCGGTCGATCCATGTGAATCGTGGACCTGCACCAACAGCATTGGCGATGAGGTTTGCTGCCGTTTCTATCGTCCAGCCAACTTCGACCCTGCCAAGAAGTATCCAATGATTGTTTACTACTATGGCGGTTGCTCTCCAACTTCTCGCTACTTCGAATACACCTATCCACAGCAGATTTGGGCTGCCAATGGTTATGCCGTTCTCGTCGTAAATCCAAGTGGTGCATCAGGCTTCGGTCAGGAGTGGGGCTCACGTCACGTTAACACAGCGGGTGTCGATCCTGCACGCGACATCATTGAGTGCACCAAGCAGTTCTGCAAGGAGCATGAGTGGGTCAATGCCGATCGTCTTGGTTGCATCGGTGCATCTTATGGTGGCTTCATGACTCAGTATCTCCAGACTGTTACCGATATTTTCCGTTGCGCTGTCTCACATGCCGGTATTTCTGACCACTCTAACTACTGGGGTTACGGCTACTGGGGTTACTCATATAGCGAGGTTTCTATGGCCAACAGCTATCCTTGGACCCGCAAGGATCTTTATGTCGAAGAGTCTCCACTTTACAATGTAGATAAGGTTAAGTCTTCGATGCTCTTCCTCCATGGCACTGACGATACCAACGTTCCTTATAACAACTCAGTGCAGATGTACACCGCGCTCCGCCTGCTCGGTCAGGATGTTGCATTCGTCAGCATTGAGGGTGAGAACCATGGTATTCGCGATCCTCGCAAGCGCATTCTTTGGCACAATGCCACCATGGCTTGGTTTGCTCGCTGCCTTAAGGATGATCCAACTTGGTGGAATGCGCTTTATCCTAAAAAAACTCTGTAAATTAACATGTCCGATAATAAGAAAATAGTTTCTACAACAATCATGCCGCTCTTCCCTGAGGGCGGCAGTGATTTTAGTTTCGACTCAGCAAAGTGCAATGTTGAGGCGCTTCCGCTCATCCCTACTCGCGACGTTTGTCTCTTCCCTGGCATGACGTGCAATATCACTGTGGGTCGCCAGTTTAGTGCGAAGGTGGCTACCGATGCCGAAAAGAATCACAACTACATCGGTGTCATTATGCAGTCTCGTAGCAGTGTTGAGCAGCCCGAAGCCGACGATCTTCATCCCTATGGTTGTGTAGCCGAAGTTGTCAAGCGCCTTGAGATGCCTGACGGAACCTGCTCTGTTATTGTTATGGGTCGTCGCATCTTCAAGCTCGAGTCGCTCCTCGGTACCGATCCCATCTATTTGGGTCAGGTTTCGCTCGTCGAAGAGATTGTTCCTCGTCGCACAGATCGAGAGATGCGCGCGCTTATCCAGACAATCAAGGATTATGTCAATGATCTTATCTCAATTGTCGATAATGGTCATGCCGAAGTTCAGTTTGGTCTCAACAATTTCAAGGAATATAATTTCCTGGTCAACTTCCTTTCAAGTACTTTGCCTTTCACCCCAGAAATACGTCAAACACTGCTTGAGAAGTTCGATCTCAAAGAGCGCGCCGAAACCCTTGCTCGCTATGTTAGTCGAGAACTTGAGTTCGCGCGTGTTCGTGCCAATGTTGTAGAAAAGACCCAATACAACCTCTCGCGTATGCAGAAGGAGCACTTCCTCCATACGCAGATTTCAATGATTCAGGAGGAACTTGGCGAAGGAAGCACCAAAGAGGTCGATAGATTGCGCCGCAAACTCAACTATAAGACTCTTCCTTACCAGGCTCGTGAAACCTTCGAGCGTGAGCTTGCCAAACTTCAGCGTCTCCCAGATCAGAGTCCTGAATACGGCATGGTGCTCACTTATCTCAACACTTTCACCGATTTGCCTTGGGGCCTTCATTCTACAGACAATCTCCGTCTTGATCGCGCTAAGCGCATTCTTGACCGAGACCACTACGGACTTGACAAGGTCAAAGAGCGAATCCTTGAGCATTTGGCTGTTCTCAAGATGCGTGGTGATATGAAGTCGCCAATCCTCTGTCTTTATGGCCCTCCGGGTGTGGGCAAAACCAGTCTGGGTAAGAGCATTGCCGATGCCCTCAATCGTCGGTATGTGCGTGTATCCTTAGGCGGTTTGCACGATGAGAGCGAAATCCGCGGTCACCGCAAGACCTATGTCGGAGCCATGCCAGGACGCATCATCTCTGGCCTCATCAAGGGTCTCTCTGATAATCCTGTCTTTGTGCTCGATGAGATCGACAAAATCTCGAACGATTTTCATGGCGATCCAGCATCGGCTCTTCTCGAGGTGCTCGATCCTGAACAGAACACCACCTTCCATGACAATTATCTCGATGTCGATTACGATCTCTCGAAAGTCATGTTCATTGCTACGGCCAACGATCTTGGCGCCATTGCTCCACCTTTGCGCGATCGTATGGAGATTATTGATCTCTCTGGCTATGTGCTCGAAGAGAAGGTTGAGATTGGCGTGCGTCATCTTCTTCCAAAACAGAAGAATGAGAATGGTCTCAAGGAGGTTAAGTTCAACATTCCTCGCAAGACCATGGCTGCCATTGTCGAACAATATACCCGCGAGAGTGGCGTGCGTCTTCTCGACAAGCGCATTGCCAAGATCATGCGCAAGGTGGCAGTTCGCGTAGCCAATGGCGAAGAGTTCCCAGCCAGCCTCAAGCCCGAGCATCTTATCGATTTCCTCGGTGCTCCTGAGCATGATCCTGATCAGTATGAGGGCAATGAATATGCCGGTGTTGTAACTGGTTTGGCATGGACCTCGGTGGGCGGTTGCACACTTATGGTCGAAAGTGCGTTGACCAAGGGCAAGGGCGAAAAGCTTACACTTACCGGCAACTTGGGCGATGTCATGAAAGAGTCGGCCATGATTGCGCTTCAGTGGATTCGTGCCAATGCCGATTATCTCGAAATTCCTGAAGATGTCTTCAACAACTACAATGTTCATATCCATTGTCCAGAAGGCGCTATCCCTAAGGATGGCCCATCGGCAGGCATCACTATGGTCACCTCTCTTGCCTCAACCTTCACTCAGCGCAAGGTGCGTGCCCGTATTGCTATGACTGGCGAAATCACTCTTCGTGGACGTGTGCTCCCAATTGGAGGCGTCAAAGAGAAACTTCTCGCAGCCAAGCGTGCAGGCATCACCGATCTTCTCTTCTGTATCGACAACAAAAAGGATGTCGACGAAATTAAGCCTGACTATCGCCAGGGCGTCAACATCCATTATGTTCGAGATCTCAAAGAGGTTCTTGAGTTTGCACTTCTCCCCGAGAAAGTTAAGAATCCAAAGAAGTTTTATTAATCCAATTCACTATGAATATCTTAGTAACCGGTGCCAACGGCCAGTTGGGTCGTGAAATGCGCATTATCTCACAGCAGAGTGCTCATCATTTCCTTTTTACCGATGTTAATCAGGTAGAAGGGTTAGAGACTTCCTATCTCGACATTACCGATCTGAACGCTGTGCGTCAGGTTGTGTCCGATAATCAGATTAACGCTATTGTGAACTGTGCCGCATGGACCAATGTCGATGCTGCAGAAGATCCTGCCAATCATCCTATTGTTGAGCGCCTCAATGCCACTGCTCCCGAAAATCTCGCCATTGCTATGCACGAGGTTGGCGGCTGGATTATTCAGATCTCTACCGATTATGTCTTCGGTCAGGAGCCATATAATACTCCTTGCCGCGAAGATCAGCAAGGCACGCCAACCGGTTACTATGGCCTCACCAAGAAGATGGGCGAGGAGCGCATCATGAAGGTCTTTGGTGCTACTGAGAGTGATTCTGCATCGAATGGCGGATACATCATTATCCGCACAGCTTGGTTATACAGCGAGTTCGGCAAGAACTTCTGCAAGACGATGCTCAATCTTACTGCCACCAAACCTGCGCTCAATGTTGTGTTCGATCAGTGTGGCACTCCTACCTACGCTTTCGATCTTGCGCAGGCTATTCTTGCTATTCTCGATCAAAGCACTTCGGCTGAAACAAATCTCAGCGGCATTTATCATTACAGCAATGAGGGTGTTTGCTCTTGGTTCGATTTCACCAAGATGATTGCGCATTTCAGCGGCCACACGGCTTGCGATGTTCGTCCATGCCATTCGTGCGAATTCCCAAGCCCTGTAACGCGTCCAAGCTATTCTGTTCTCGATAAGACCAAGATCAAATCCACTTTCGGTTTGACCATTCCTTACTGGACAGATTCTCTTCTTCGTTGCATCCGTAATCTTGAGGCATAAACTTCTTAATACATCAGGTCTATGAAGCGATATTGTCAAACTCTTGCACTCACGCCCGATCCTGCTCTCATTGCTCAATACATCGATGTTCATGCGCATGTGTGGCCCGAAGTGATTGAAGGACAGCACGAAGTCGGCATTCTTTCCATGCAGATCTATGCGCTCGGTAATCAGCTTTTCATGATTGTCGATACCACCGACGATTTTGACTGGGAGCGCGATATGAACCGTCTTGCCCAGATGCCTAAACAGCAGGAATGGGAGGCTTATGTGTCGAAGTTCCAGGGTTGCGATCCTGATGCGCCATCCACTTCCAAGTGGCATTTGCTCACCAAGATCTTCGACTCAGAGTCGTAAAGTATCTCTTCTTTTCTTGTTGACCGAATAAATAAAAAACTCTCCCACACTCAAATCGGGTGTGGGAGAGTTTTGTTTTTGTATCGGGTGAAAATCAGAAGCCGGCCGATTCAATGTCGTCCAGATCCTGGAATCCATCCATATCGAGTTCGTCGAGGTCATAGTCCTCGTCGCCATACATCGCATTGGTTTCGTCCGAAAGACCTTTGAACATTGCATCGATGTCGCCCTCCTGCTTCGGAGCTTTTCCCTTTTCGAGAATCACCTTTGGGTCGAGCTGATGTGCATGTTCAGTCACCTCGCGTACCTCCATATAGAGGCAGCGTTCGCACATGGTGTCAAAGAGGAACATAACCTTGGCGTTCTTCTCAGCCTGCTCTTTGCTGATATAGTCCACAATGTGGGTCTTATCCATCAGTGGTGTAGGCTCTGCCTTGGGGTCATCGTTCAAGTCGACCATCGAGATCATCTGCTCCTTGTCCCAGAACTTATCGCAAATATAGAATTCGGTCATCAGGTCGCTCTTATATTTGCAGGTCTTGAGGAGAATATTGTTCAGGTCGAGAAAAGTGCACTCTGCATCAATCTCGATTTCGCGACGGAAATCATCGACCTCGTCGCTTAATACCACGAATTTGTAAACCATTGTAGTATTATTTATTTATAAAACAAACTGTTTTTTCAAAGAGATATCATTAACCGATACCGCTAGGAATAATGCCGCGATCGCTCTCCTTGATAAACTTCAAGAGGTAGCCACGCTCAGGCGAAGCAGGGAAATCCTGCTCAATCTTCTCGCATGCGTGAGTAACATTGAGGCCCGAAAGATAGAGAGTGCGGAACATCTCCTGAATGTTAATGATGGTCTCAGCAGGAATGCCACGACGACGCAAGCCCACAATGTTGAGACCCATGTACTTGGCAGGAGTGCGGCCCACCATGGCGTATGGAGGAACATCCTTGGTCAAACCGGTGCCGCCCTGAATCATGCAGTATGAACCAATGCGGGTGAACTGGTGGATGAGGGTGCCGCCGCCAATCACTGCGAATGGATCAACAACCACCTCGCCGGCCATCTGCACGCAGTTCGACATAATCACGTTGTCGCCCACATTGCAGTCGTGAGCCACGTGGCAGTAAGCCATGATGAGGCAGTTCTTACCAATGCGGGTCACCTGCTTAGAAGCGGTGGCGCGATGCACGGTAACACACTCATGCAACTGAGTGCCGTCGCCAATCTCTACGGTGGTGTACTCGCCCTTGAACTTGAGGTCTTGTGGAATGGTAGCCACACAAGCACCTGGATAAATGTGGCAGTTCTTGCCGATGCGAGCGCCCGAGAAGATGGTAACGTTGTTCTCGAGAACGGTGCCGTCACCGATTACAGTGTCGCTATAAACGCAGCAGAATGGGCCAATCTTAACATTTTCGCCAATCTGTGCGCCCTCTTCGATATATGCTAATGGAGAAATATTTGACATAAAAACTATGATTTACTTGTTCTTAACAATCATTGCCATGAACTCTGCCTCAGAGACAATCTTGTCGCCAACGAAAGCGTAGCCCTTCATCTCGGCAATGCCACGACGCAATGGAGACTTGAACGAAACGTGGAAGATCAAGGTGTCGCCTGGCACTACCTTCTGGCGGAAGCTCACGTTGTTGATCTTCATGAAGTAGGTAGAGTAGCGCTCTGGCTCGTCAACCGAGTTGAGTACAAGGATGCCCGAACACTGTGCCATAGCCTCAACCTGAAGCACACCTGGCATCACTGGCTCCTCTGGGAAGTGGCCCACGAAGAATGGCTCGTTGGCAGTAACGCTCTTTACGCCTACTACATAGTCGTTGGTCTCAACGTCAATGATCTTGTCAACCAGCTGCATTGGGTAGCGGTGTGGCATAATCTTCTTGATGCCCACGTTGTCGAGCACAGGAGCCTTGTTTGGGTCATATACTGGCGCCTGAATCTCAGTGCGCTTCAAGTCCTTGCGCACGGCACGAGCCAGCTTGTTGTTCATGCCATGACCTGGACGGGTCACGATGACACGGCCCTGAATGAACTTGCCAATGAGAGCAAGGTCGCCAATCACGTCGAGCAACTTGTGGCGAGCTGGCTCATTATCCCACTGCAATGGGCGCTTCTGAATGTAGCCAAGGTCGTTGGCCGAAGGTGCCTCTGCACCAATAGCAGCAGCCATCTTATCAAGTTCTGCCTGCTCCACCTTCTGGTCATAGATAACCATAGCGTTGTCGAGGTCGCCGCCCTTGATGAGGTTCATGGCGAGGAGAGGCTGAATTTCACGAACAAAGACAAAAGTGCGTGCAGCAGCAACCTCCTGCTTGAAATCAGCCACATCGTTGAGCACAGCATACTGGTTGTTGAGTACTGGCGATGGGTAGTCAACGAAAGTGGTTACAGAGAAGTGGTCGTCTGGGAAGATCTCGAGCTTAACGCCATTCTCTTCGTCCACAACTTCATATTTCTTGGTGATGCGGAATACTTCACGCTTTGCCTCCTGCTCCACGATGCCAGCCTTCTGGATAGCCTCAACATAAGGCATAGCCGAACCATCGAGGATAGGGAACTCAGGCGCATTAACCTGAATGTCGCAGTTGTCGATACCAGCGCAGTAGAGAGCAGCCATAGCATGCTCGATGGTGCTTACCTGGATATCGCCTTTCTTGACAACGGTACCACGGTTGGTAGCTGCAACATTGTCGGCAATAGCTTCGATAATTGGCTGGCCTTCAAGGTCGATACGCTGGATAGTGTAACCAGTGTTAGGCTCAGCTGGAGCGAAAGTTACCTCAATGTTGAGGCCGGTGTGCAGGCCTTTACCGGTAAGGGTGAAAGGAGCTGCAAGAGTTTGTTGTTTCTGTGACATACTATTATTTTGCGTTTATTTTCTTGATTATTTATTCTTTAATGCTTTTTTTAACTCTTTGATTTCGTTCTGCATATCGGGCAGGCGCTTCATATATACAGCCTGTCTTGCCCAGTCGCGAGCAGGGATGACAGGATAGCCCATAAGTGTCTGGCCGTCGCCGATGTTGCCCGGAACGCCCGACTGAGCGCCGAAGATGTTCTGGTTGCCAATGGTGCACTGGCCAGCCACACCCACTTGTCCGGCAAATGTGTTCCAAGCGCCAATCTTGGTGGTGCCAGCCACGCCCACTTGCGAGCAGAAAATATTGTTCTCGCCAGTCACCACATTGTGGCCCAGCTGCACAAGGTTATCAATCTTGGTGCCTCGGCCAATGATGGTGTGACCCATGGTGGCGCGGTCGATGGTGGTGTTTGCACCCACCTCATTGTCGCCCTCCAGAATCACGTTGCCAATCTGCGAAATCTTCTGCAGCTGGCCATCTACGGGTGCGAAGCCGAAGCCGTCGGCGCCAATCACGCAACCGGCATGCAGTATCGAGTTGTCGCCAATCACGCAGTCGTGATACACTTTTACACCGGCATAGAGGGTTACGTTCTTGCCAATCTTCACATTCTCGCCCAGATAAACCTGTGGGTAGATCTGTGAACCTTCGCCCACGGTGACACCCTTGCCCAGATAGGCAAATGCACCCACATAGGCATCGGCTGGCACCTCAACACCTTCGGCAATGAATGCTGGCTGCTCAATGCCCTTCTTCTTTGGGTTCAGTGCAGCCTCTACCATATTCAGGAGCATGCCCATTGCGGCACGCGCATCAGCCACTTTCACGAGTGTAGCCTTCACCTCTTTTTCTGGGTCGATCTCGATTTTTTCGTCGATGAGCACCAGCGAAGATTCGGTGGTGTAGAGAAATTCTGTGTATTTAGGATTGGCCAAAAACGAGAGACAGCCAGGCTTACCCTCTTCGATTTTTGCCAGATTGCTTACTTTAACATTTGCATCGCAAATCACCTCGCCCTTGAGGAAAATGGATATTTGTTGTGCCGTAAATTAAATAGTTACATTTTTCATTTTGTGTGCAAATATAGGCAATTATTCCGAATTAGAGGGCAAATTACACATCTTTTATAAAGAAATGCCCTTTTTTTGTGTCGAAAACCGCCTTTTATGCTCCATTTTGGCAAATCATGACCACAAAAACCGGTTACTCT
>JAUNCV010000061.1 GCA_030526445.1 Bacteroidales bacterium
CAGTATTTTTCTTGGCAGCAGGTTTCTTGGTTGTAACCTGAGTTTTCTGTGCCGACTTTTTCTGCTGGGCACCTACAGCACTGGGCACTGCCATCAGCAGCGCCACCACTAGCATCACCAACCACTTTCCGAGTCTCATTGTTTCATTTTCTTGATCATAGAGGCAAGTTCTTCAAAAGTCACCTCTTTATAGTTACTTGAATTAAAAACAGGCATTGCCTTCTTTGCCACCTGAGGGTTGTTCAAAGTCAGTTCCAACTGCACCTCCTTCTCTCCCATCATACCTTTCAACTTTGCGACAGTAGGCAACAAACCCTTTGCTCCCTCAATCTGCATGTGGTTGGCATACTGCCATGAGACTACAGCATTCTTCGAAGGCACTTGAATCTGTGTCTCACGCAACAGATTGTTAGAATCAATGGTATAGAGTAACACATAATTCTTACCTGCATAAGTTCCTGTAACCTCGCCTTGCTCATTGGCTTGGCTCCATTTAAGTTGTGCAAAGTCATTTTTCTTGGCTATACCTTTGCCAGGAATAAATATTCGACCCAGCATCAATGCCTCAAGCGCTTCATAACGAGCCTCATCTGGCATTCCAATGGCATTAGCAGCCTCTTCTATTGAAAACTGTGCAAATATCTTGTCCAGTTTCTCGCTAACAATGAGCTGTTCCTCATTTGCCTCGACACGTGCTACTTCTGCACCAATCACCGTCATTGTCAGGGTCAGACGCTTACCCAACTCCACATACATCTTGCCACTCATGCCCTTGCCTCCCATGCCATACTTCACTTTACTCTGTACGGCATCAAAGTCTGGCATCTGCGCCACAGCCATCTCAAAACGTTCTTTGGCCTCTGCATTGCTTTTAGATGTCTTGATACCAGGCTGCTGGGAACGACAACCCGACAACAAGATTGTCACTGCACAAATCAATATGTATAATATTTTTTTCATCGATACAAAAAATTACTGTTCTTCTAATTTTTCTTTTATTTTGTTCATGTGATCCACCAAAGTTTCGTCTGGTGTCTCACCCGCATTCTCCAAAGCCTTTTGCTGGTAAAACTTTGCCAGCATATAATTGCCTTGCAGATAGAAAATCCAAGCGTATGTATCAAGATAGGTTGCATTGTCAGGATATTGCTGCACCACTTGTGCTGCCATACGTTCGGCCTTCAGTAAATCTCCATTTTCTTCCATGGTCAGGAAGTAGGCATAATTGTTAAGCACTACATAATTTCGCTCATTATATTTTAGCGCTTGCTCATAGTTTTCATAACATTTTGCCTGATTTCCGAGTTCGTGATAAGTATCACCAAGCAGTCCATACAGCTGTGATATCATATTTACCTCTGTAGGAGCAATGTTATCAATGCCTTTCTGATACCATTCAACAACTCGTTCCTTTTGCCCCAACTGATGGTATGCATAACCTACTGTTGTGTAGATATCAACTACCTGTGGATGCATTTTGACAGCCTCTTTACCATAGGCTATTAGTTCCTTATATTTCTTTGCAATGGCTGCATGAGCAAGCAGGCGCGACCAGTATTTTTCTTCCTTCGGACGCAAATCCACAGCAAACTTTTCCTGCACCATCGCCAAACTATCCTGCCCCACAACAGCCAAATATTCAGCATGCAAGTCATAGAACTCTGGCGCAGTTGGATGCATGGTCACGACCTTCGTAAACAACTCATCAGCGCCAGGCAACGCAATAATGGCAGTCGTGTCTTTTGCCTGTCTTTTCTCTTTTGCCACCTTACGCAGCGTCGATTTCAGATATTCGGTCAATATCTCTTTCTTTGTTTCTACATCAAGAGTTGGATGTACCAAAGCTGCGCTCACCAAAGTATCTGCCGCCTGTTGGTCGCCCATAACACTATAGTAGTTCGACTGAGCCACCCATACATAAGCATTGTCAGGATCAATTTTTGCAGCCTCATCATAAGTTTTCTTTGCCTCTTGCAAGCGGCCATTCTGCATCTGAAGATCTCCTAACTGGATTCGATACTGAATATCGAAAGGGTAGCGGTTCACCACTTTGGTTAACTCCTCAAAGCCTTCATCCACTCGCCCCATATCTTGCAACATATAGAATTTCTGCATCATGAGCGCAGGATTGATACCGTCAGTTTGCTCAATCTTATCGAGCACTTCAATAACCTTAGGCAAACTGTCAACGCGATAGTACAACTCAATCAAATGATACAACGGGTCTGTATCATCAGGATGCTGACGACGCAACGATTCATATATATCAATTGCTCTTTTCCACTCGCCTCTCTGTGCCATAAGTTGTGCCGCTGCGGTACCATACCACACATTTGACGTGTCAATTTGCGCAGCAAGTAAAGCGTCGCTCAATGCCTCTTCCATCTGTCGATGTTCGGCCTTCTGTCGGCTACGGAAGTAAAGTGCCGGAGCTGAATTTGGATTCACTTCCAATGCTTTATTCATCTGTACCAATGCCTCTTCCGGTTTGCCCATAAGTTCCAGTTTCAAAGCATCGAAATAAAGGGAGTCAAACATACGTTGCTCAGATAGCGACAAAGCTGGCAAAGCTAATTGTGACACCGGTGTTTCTAGTGTCGTTGCTTTCTTACGACGAGCCAGAAGCGCGCCCGGCAGCAAAGCGAGTATGAGCAAAATCAAAAATATTCTTTTCACAATAAACAGTCTTTCAAAAAATTGTTACCCTAAGTACAACAACTTGATATGCCATTTTATGGCAATATATCGCCACAAAGATAGCAAAAAATGCAGAAACAGCCAAAATATTTGTATTTTTTTAAGAACATACTTACTTTTGCAACATGAAAGAATTCATTTTAAGCCAATCGAAAAGCGAAAATGCCGTTCTCGTAGGTCTCATTACACGAGCCCAGAACGAGCAGAAAACTAACGAATATCTTGACGAGTTAGCATTTTTGGCCGAAACTGCCGGTGCTGTGCCAGTGAAACGTTTTGTGCAGCGACTCGATACTCCGAACAACGCGACTTATGTAGGTCCGGGAAAACTGCAAGAAATCAAAGAGTATTGCGACCGACGCACTGAGGAGTATGAGCAGTATATGGCCGACTACAAAGAGGATCTTCTCAATGCTCGTAACAAGAAAGAGGCCCGTGACATCCCACTGCCTCCCGATCCTCGTATCGGTATGGTGATTTTCGACGATGACCTCGGCCCCAAACAGCTTCAGATTCTCGAGAAAGAATTAGGCTGCAAAATTCTTGACCGAACCTCACTCATCCTTGATATTTTTGCAAGTCGTGCCAAGACCGACACCGCAAAGACCCAAGTGGAGTTGGCTCAGTATCAATATCTGTTGCCTAGACTTACTGGCCTCTGGACTCACCTTGAACGTCAGAAAGGTGGTATCGGTATGCGTGGCCCGGGTGAGACCCAGATTGAGACTGACCGTCGTATCGTACTCGATCGCATCTCTCTTTGCAAGAAGTGGCTCGAGCAAATAGACCGTCAACAAGCCACACAGCGCAAGAATCGCGGCAAATTGGTACGTGTAGCACTTGTTGGTTATACCAATGTGGGCAAGTCAACCTTGATGAACCTGCTCTCGAAGAGTGATGTGTTTGCCGAAAACAAACTGTTTGCTACTCTCGACACGACCGTACGCAAGGTCATTGTTGACAACCTGCCATTCCTCATGTCAGACACTGTAGGTTTCATCCGCAAACTCCCTACCCACTTGGTTGAATCGTTCAAAAGCACACTCGACGAGGTACGCGAGGCCGATCTTCTCGTGCATGTTGTAGATATATCACACCCTGCATTCGAGGATCAGATTCAGGTCGTAGAACAAACGCTTAATGATGTGTGTCGAGACATGAATGTGCGCGATGACCGCCGCGATGACCGCAATGGCTATAACCGCAAGGACAAGCGTCAGTTTGAAAAAACACTGAAAGATATAGGACACGGCAAGCCAACATTGTTAGTTTTCAACAAAGTTGACAACTATTCGTTCACCCCGAAAGATGAAGATGATCTCACTCCAAAGACTCGTGAGAACATCTCTCTTGACGAGCTTAAGCAGACCTGGATGGCTCGCATGGACGATAATTGCCTCTTCATCTCAGCACGCGAAGGCACAGGCATTGATCAGCTCAAGGCTCGCCTCTACGATATGGTCAAGGAAATTCATACAAAAAGATTCCCTTATAATGACTTCCTTTTCCAGAAGTACGACGACCTTACTGAGGAGACCGAAGAATAAACGTTATAATATGCTAAAATAAGAAACACCACATTGGCAAATGCCAGTGTGGTGTTTCTTTATACATTATATATTAATACGTGCTCTTTGTTACCAACTTCACCTGATAGAAGCGAGGTACGAAACTGCCATTCTCAGAACTGAAACGCACCGCGATCTTCTTCTTGCCCTTAAGCATTCGGTTAGGAATCACGAACGACTCGTCAAAGAATCGGTCCTTGCCCGCGCCAGCCTTGGCAGTTGGTACCTGATAGCGAGTCAACGTCTCTCCATCCAAAGTAATATGTACCGAACGACCCTTATCAGTCAACGAGAGACGACACATCAGCATCAAGTCATTGCCGGCAGCAATTTTGTCTTGACCCTTTTCGGTCGAAAGCTTATATTCGAACCACTGGTCAGGCTGAGCATCACGGAAGCTCTTACCATTCAGGTTGCCTCGGCTACCAGTCTCTGAATAAATCATCTCATGTTCCTTCTCAGAAACCTTATCACCTGGAGTCAACTCATCGCAAGTATGCTTAGCCAACTCCTGTGCACGAAGTTTGTCTCTGTAAAGAGGATTCATAAGCCAAGCCTCTTTTGTCTGACGATTCCAATATACGGCATATCGCGCATGGTGCAAAGAGAAGAACGGTCTCATTGTAGCATTCTTCCAACGAGAACCAGGAGCCTCAACATTCACACGGAATACAAGTTTCTCCTTGTCTAACAGTTCCACCTTCTTTGGCACATCATAAAGTTCACAGATGAGCATAGGCGCATCAGACAATGCACGCATATCCTGTCGGGTCGAAGGAACGTGATCCTCTCTGCCCTCTCCGCCATACTCATTCCTGAGCACTTCGTAGCCAGGTCTGCTATCATCGCTTGATTGCGACATTGGTGCAGCCAGCAAAGATGGGCCATAGCGCAAAGCAATATAGTCTGTATAATGTGGGCAATACTCAAAAGTGAGTGTCATCGGATAGGTAATTTCTACCACATCACCTGCTTTCCATGACTTACCACATGCTATGTAAGAAGCATCACCAGCCTTAACATTTTCAGCACGGAAGCCCTTTGGAGCCTTGCCATTAACAGTCACCTTGAAACCATCGTTTGCCCAAGATGGATGACGAACAGCCAACTGATAATTGCCCGACTTAGTTACGGTGATGCGAGTAGTCTCACTATATGGGAAGTTACCCTCTTGCTTAAGACCTACACGCTCAGCATTCAGTTCACTTGGAATAAACAAATTGACAAAGACTGTATCCTGCGACTGAGTATAAATGAAATCACCCAAGCGAGTATAACTTTCAATGCCTGTGCCCATGCAGCACCACATTGATTCATTCGCTTTTGAATACATTCTATAAGAACCTGGGCGCATAGGTGTGTAGAAGCAAGTACCACCAGTCTCAGGATCCTGCGAAGCCAACACATGATTCAGCAGTGCTTTTTCATAATAATCAGTGTACTTAGCGTTGCGCTGATTCATAAAAAGCTGCTGTGTCAACTTGAGCATATAGTATGTTGTACAGAACTCTGGACCATCGGCCGACGTAATGACCGAAGAACCTTTCGAAGCCGAAGGGAAGTAGCTAAGCACACCAACACCACCATTGGCAACAGAGCGGCGGTTTACCACATCATCCCAATACAGGCGTGCACTCTTAAGATATCGATTATCCTTGCGCAAAGTGCCGACACGGCTAATACCCTGCATCATTGCACTCATGTCAGTAGCATGTTTCTGATCAAGGAAGTCATGCTGTGGGTCAGAATTCATATTTTCAATACGAATCTGGTGCGAGAACTTCTGAGCTGCTTTCATATACTTGCTATCGCCGAGCAATTCAGATGCATCGGCAAGCACCTCGTTCATATTGCTCGATTCCCAAGTCAGAATCTGCATCTCCATTACATCGTTGGAGAACAAACCCACACAACGAATCAGCCACTCGCACATCTTACGCAGCATCTCTTTGGCTCGTTCATCTCCGGTATAGAGGTATGCATCTCGAAGCGAAGCCATCACTTTCGATTCGGTGTAGAAAGGAATCCAGTTACCTCGCTTCACATAGACACGATAATCAGCATCAAACAGCGCTGTCCAGATATCATTATCAGGAACGCCACCAATAAATCCTTTCAAACCTACCTTGTTGCCATCAAAAGCATCCTGGCAATCCTTAAGAACTGTCAGGATATAATCCACACGACGAAGATACTCTTTTTTGAGCATTTCATCATGACAGGCTGCACTTGCCATTGAAAGTGCAGAAAGATAGTGGCTCAGAATATGTCCGTCAAGAGAAAGTGAAGGCCAAGCGAAACTATCAAAAGCCGGATGTTTGTACTCCCACTGATAATAGCGGCTATGCTGATCACTTGTCATAGACAATCCTGCCTGACGAATATATGGAGTCAGCAAACGATCTGTATCATAGTCGAGCAAGGCTTTGAAATTCAAATCCTGTGCTGTCTTGAATGGGCCATCGAGCAATGTCACCTCCTGCAGGTTAAACATGGCCGGATGCAACTGGTGCTGCGCTTCTACTCGACTGCAAAGGCAGGCGAGACTGAGAAGCATGATGTAAATTCGTTTAAGCATACGATGGCAATTTATGAAAGAGATTCTTGGGACTATATTATTTATTGAAGCGAAACAGCAATTCTGAAACCACAGTTCACAAATGCACTTTGCTTGCTTTGTTCGGTTTCATAACTGCTCATCACACAGTGCTTTCGGTTAGCCAGACAGAAGTCCATAACTTTCTCCTGCATCCAGCTACCACCTCTCAGCACAAGTGTATCGCTTTCGACACTTACCACTGGTCGGCCTTGTGGATTTTTGTTATCAATGACACTATATTCATAATAGGCGTTAGCTACCCACTCTGAGACATTTCCGCTCATGTCATAAATACCCAATTCGTTAGGCATCTGTTCGCCACCTGCATGAACGCCATAATCTTCAGCGCCCAAGCCTTGTGAACGTGCGTTACTTGCCATCCAAGCTACTTGACCAGGGGTATCACTACCAGCATATTTATATCCTCTTGTATATTTTCCGCCGCGTGCTGCGCACTCCCATTCTGCCTCAGTTGGAAGACGGAAGTTCAAACCAGTCTTACGGCTCAATGTCTGACAGAACTCAACAGCATCCTCATACCAGATGTTATAAGCGGCAACACGATCACCCTTACCAATCTGCTCATACCAGGAAGCCTGACCCGAAAGGTCGCCGATAATACAATACTTACCCTTTGGCTCACGGTGCATCACAGCCATCCATTCGCTCTGAGTGATTTCGTATTTGCCGATATAGTAATCGGGCATTGAGGTTTTTACAACAGGGCCCAATTTATATCCGCCATTGTTTTTATATACCAAAGTATATGGATAACGGCCATGTTTATTCTTGATAGTATCGGCAAAGACATAATGCTTTGCATCATACCAAACAGTGTCACGCTTACTACGGTTCACATAATAGGCATTATTAGTGTCGATAAGGCACCAAATGGTGTCTCTATACTGAAAACCGCTCATATAACCTTCTCGGCGCGAAGTTGAACTCTGAACGCCCATATAAAAGTCACACGCCTCTACTTTCACGAGGTTATTTACCAACTGAGCAATCACCTCTTTGTCGGCAGCACTCACATCGCTGCCCCACTTAATGGCATCGGTTGGACAATTGATTTCTTTATAAACGATACCAGTTTCTGCCTCATCGCAAGATGTCAACACCACAGGGAGCAAAGCAACAAGCGACAACAATGTATAGATAATATTCTTCATTTTCATTTTAATTACGCGGCAAAAATAACGAAAAACGCGCAAAAACCCAAATTTTCTCGATTATTTAACAGCTTTTTACATGCTTTTTTGCTCTTTATCAACCATTCCGTTTCCCAAAGATAGCCGATTTGACTCGCTGCTTGAAACTTTTAGGCATATCGAGCGCCACAAACACACCTGCATAAACGAATATCAAGCAACTCTTTGCAAGCAAAGACATCCACCCCTCGAGCGGCATCCACTCCATGCAAACATAGAGAGCCAGCGCCAAAGTTACATAAGTGCCGATTCGTTTCATATCATAAGGAATTGGGTTCTTCTTCTGCCCCACGCAATAACTAAGCAACATGCAAACGCCATAACCCGCTACACCACCCCATGCACAAGCCCAATAGCCGTAAAGAGGAATGCAAAACCAGTTGACGGCAACCAAAGCCACACATCCTGCAAGGCTAAACCATGCGCCCCAGATGGTTTTATCAATGAGCTTATACCAGAAGGAAAGGTTGAAGAAAATACCCATCATAATTTCGGCAGCCATTACAATAGGAACTACGCCGATGGCTGCACGATAATCCTCACCCACAAAGCGTTGAATCACTTCAATCCAAGCCATTACGCACAAGAAAGCCAACAGCACGAAGATTACAAAATACTTCATGGTCTCGGCATAAAATTCCTTGCTTCCTTTCTCCTTGCCCAACGAGAAAACAATCGGTTCATAGGCATAACGAAATGCCTGCAAAATAATGGCCATAATCATGGCAATCTTCACACAACCACCATACTCGGCCAAAAGCGACTTTGCCATCGCAGCATCTGGATACACAAGCGGGAATGCTATCTTATCGAAGGTCTGATTAAGAATGCCCACTACACCCAACACCAAAAGTGGCCAGGTGTAACGCAACATCTGCCCAAAGAGTTTCGCATCAAAGTGCCACTTCATCTTCAACAACTCGGGGAAGAATCCGAAGGTGCAAAGCACGGTGCCAATCAGATTGATCAGGAAAATATAGCCCACCTGATTTTTATCAAGTACCAGATAGAAGAACACATTAAGCGCCACATTGAGCACAATAAACAAAAGCTTAAGGCTCACAAACTTAATGGGTCTATGCTGGAATCGCAACATAGAGAAAGGCAACGCCTGAAGGGCATCGAGCGCCACAATAACAGCCATCATCCACACATACTCTGGATGGTCTGAATATCCCAGAGTACTGCATATCGGGTCAAGGAAAAGCAGCACACAACCGGCAAACAGCACCGATAGCGTGCCCACAAAAGCGATAGCTGTGCTAAATACCGTATCATGCTTATACTCGCCCTTATTGGCATAATAGAAATAGGTCGTCTCCATGCCACAGGTAAGGAGCACGAGCAAAAGTGCGGTATAGCCATACAAGTTAGTTACAACGCCAAAGCCGCCCTCTTCAACCGGAAGCACGCGAGTGTGAATAGGCACGAGCAGGTAGTTCAAAAACCTGCCAACAATACTACTCAGGCCATAGAGCACTGAGTCCTTTAATAACGAACCAAGTTTTGCCACTGAAAATTAAACAATTTACAATATGACTTTTATTCGAAGAGTGTACCTTGCAAGTCCATTCCTCTGAGCGTTCTTCCCAAATGCTTATAAGCCAACGGAGTAGCTTCACGTCCACGAGGTGTTCGTTTTATGAAGCCTTCCTTAATAAGATAAGGCTCATACACATCCTCGACCGAACCTGCATCTTCGCCCAAAGCTGTAGCAATGGTGGTCAAACCTACCGGACCGCCATTAAATTTGTCAATGATTGTTGTGAGTAGCTTGTTATCAATCTCATCCAAGCCATACTTATCAACACCGAGAGCCTCGAGCGCTCGGCGGGCAATGGCAATATCAATACGTCGGCCATCGCCAATAACCATTGCAAAATCACGCACTCTGCGTAGCAAAGCATTGGCAATACGAGGTGTGCCTCGGCTTCGGAGTGCTATCTCAATGGCAGCCTCTTCAGTGATAACCATGCCCAGAATGCCCGAACTTCTTGCCACAATATTGGCCAGCAACTCTGTGTCATAATATTCAAGATGCATATTGATGCCAAATCGGGCACGAAGTGGAGCTGTCAGCAAACCGCTTCGTGTGGTGGCACCAATCAGGGTAAATGGGTTCAGGTCAATCTGTATGCTGCGTGCTGCCGGACCTTTATCAATCATGATATCAATGCGAAAATCCTCCATGGCACTATACAGATACTCCTCAACCACAGGACTCAGTCGGTGTATCTCGTCAATAAAAAGAACGTCATTCTTATCAAGACTTGTCAAAAGGCCGGCCAAATCTCCAGGCTTATCAAGCACAGGACCGCTTGTTACTTTAAAGCCTACACCGAGCTCATTTGCAATAATGTTGCTCAATGTGGTTTTGCCCAGACCTGGAGGGCCATGAAATAAGGTATGATCGAGCGCCTCACCACGCATCTTGGCTGCCGCCACAAAAATGCGGAGGTTCTCAATCACCTTAGCCTGACCCGTAAAATCGTTGAACGACAGCGGACGCAACGCTTTTTCCAGGTCTTTTTCTTGCTGATTGGCATTATTAGCCGAACGGATATCAAAATCTTCCATGGCACAAAGATAGACAAAAATCCTGACAAACGAACAGCATCCTATCATTTTTCTTTCACTTGACACATTTATTTATAGAAATATTTGTACAAAAGGTAAAATTTTACTATCTTTGCGCCGCATTTTTGCGCTGTCTGGGTAGTTCAACGGATAGAATAGAGGTTTCCTAAACCTTAGATCTGGGTTCGATTCCCAGCCTGGATACAAA
>JAUNCV010000062.1 GCA_030526445.1 Bacteroidales bacterium
AGCACACCAATTGATATGGATGAGCAGGCTGCGAATAAAGAGCGCATTAAGCAAACTCTTTTAGATTATGGCATTGAGATTCAAAATATCACAGCCATGGTGGGCCCAACCATCACTTTGTTCGAGATAGTTTTGGTTAATGGTACCAAAATCAGTCGCGTAAAAAGTTTGAGTGATGAAATTGCAATGAGCATTGCTGCTAAGACTGGTATTCGTATCATTGCTCCAATTCCTGGCAAGTGTGCTATTGGTATTGAGGTGCCAAACAAAGATCCACAAACTGTATCGATGCGCGAGTGTATCCAGAGCCGAGCATTTCAAGAGAGCCGAGCTGCTTTGCCTGTAGCTTTGGGAAAAACCATTACTAATGAGGTTTTCACCTTCGATTTGGCTAAAGCTCCGCATATGCTTGTTGCTGGTGCAACTGGTCAGGGTAAGTCTGTAGGTCTTAACGCAATCATCACTTCTCTGCTCTATAAGAAGCATCCTTCTCAGCTTAAAATTGTTTTGGTTGATCCAAAGATGGTTGAGTTTGCCATTTATAGTGCTATTGATAAGCATTTTCTGGCCAAATTACCCGATGCTGAAGATCCAATCATCACAGATACAAGCAAAGTGGTTGAAACGCTCAAGAGTCTCTGTGCGGAGATGGAAGATCGCTATGCTTTGCTCAAAGAGGCAGGATGTCGAAAGTTGGAGGAATATAATGATAAGTTTATTCATCGTAAACTCAATCCAAAGAAGCATATTGATGCTCCTTTGGGCAGCAAGCAGGGTACTCATCACCATTATTTACCCTACATTGTTGCTATTGTCGATGAGTATGGAGATCTCATTATGACTGCAGGCAAAGAGGTAGAGTTGCCTATTGCTCGAATAGCACAGAAGGCTCGTGCCGTTGGTATTCATATGATTATTGCCACTCAGCGACCTTCGGCCAAGATTGTGACTGGTATTATCAAAGCCAATTTCCCAGCACGTATTGCTTTCCGCGTCTCTTCACAGACCGATTCTAGTATTATTCTTGATCAGAGTGGAGCACAAAATCTTATCGGCCGAGGAGATCTTTTCATCTCTCTTGGCGATCGATTTGAGCGTGTTCAGTGTGCATTTGTTGATACTCCAGAAGTTGTTCGAGTCAATGAATTCATTGCTCAGCAGCAGTCTTATCCAACATCCTATATTCTTCCCGAGCCTAAACCAGAACCAGGAGAGGGATCTGACGAGGGTGGTAGCTCAGCATCAGTCGATCTTAATCAGCTTGATCCGCTCTTTAATGAGTGTGCAGAACTGGTTGTGGCCACCGGTCAGGGTTCTACCTCTATGATTCAGCGCAAGTTTGGCATAGGTTATAATCGTGCTGGTCGTATCATGGATCAACTTGAAGCGGCAGGAATCGTGGGTGCTTACCAAGGCAGTAAAGCTCGTTCTGTGCTTATTACCAGTGATATGGAGTTGCAGAACGTTTTGGCTGATATTCGTAACAGATAAAATAAGAAGGTGAACAAAACTGTTCACCTTTTTATTTTTAGAAGTGGTCCTTGATTTTCTAGTTTTAGAGAAGCTACTTTTGAAGCAAATTTACCTGCTTCCTCCACTGATGCTCCTATTGCTCGTTGATACACATATCCCATTACGTATGTATCACCGCAACCGGTAGCATCTACTAATCTTTTTGGTGGGATGGGGGCAATTTCGTGGAATGTTTGTGTACTGCTGTCATAAATGAGAGAACCATAACTTCCAAAAGTTAATAATACTTCTCGAACACCCCATTCAGCCAGTTTAAGTGCTGCTTTTTTTGCTTCGGTTTCACCTGTCAATACTTCCATCTCATATTCGTTGAGTTTGAGGATATCAACGTGTTTTAGTAATTTTTGTTTCTCATGCCAGTCTACAGCATGCACCTCTTCTCCTTGTACCTCACGCAGGTAACCTTGCACATCCACAACCAAACAACTTTGTTTATGAAGTTGCTCAAATGCTTCAACGGGAAAGTCGTGAGCCAGCAAACTGCCAAGAATCGTGTATCGAGCCTTGATGTTTGTGACTTGTTCTAGCGTAAATGCATTGGCTTTTGCTAACACTTTTTGTGTTCTGTGGTTGAAGTTCTCCCCATATTTGTTTTCGAAGAAGAGAGTCTTTTCTGAAGGAAAGCATATTACTTCACATCCTTCATTGCGCAAATCTTCTACAGGCTTTCGATCTGTGGTTGCCATTGCGGTAATTAGTGCCCAGCGTATTTTTTTTTCTGCATCGATAGCTTTTAATCCTTGTGCCACATACCAAGCCGTACCTCCTGCTTGATAATTTATTGTTTCGGGGGTAACTATGCGGTCTTTTGTGATGTGACCGACGCAAACAATATCGTACATCTTTTAAAATATTTATTCAGCTACTAGTTTCTGATGCTTATAAACCAAAGTATCAGTGCAAAAATAGCAAGTTTTTGACATACGAGCAACTTTTTTCAACTTTTTATTTGGCCGTTGAGCCGATAATGTGTATCTTTGCGGCATAAGTAATCTATAAAACTCCACAATTATGACCTTTACACAGCTTGCATGGCCTATTTTTGAACAGGTTATTCGCGACTATCATGTAAACGATAATGTTGATCAGCCAATCAGTAATCCTTATGAGGCTGGTACCATCGAGGCTACTCTTTATCTTAAGAACTGGATTGACACTGTTCAGTGGCATTTCGAGGATATCATTCGTGATCCAGAAATTGATCCTGCAGCAGCGCTTGTTCTCAAGCGTCGCATCGATAAGTCTAATCAGGATCGTACCGATCTTGTTGAGATGATAGATAGTTATTTCCTTGAAAAGTATGGTCATGTTGAAAAGCAGGCCGATGCTACTATCAATACAGAGTCCCCAGCATGGGCTATTGATCGCTATTCTATTCTTGCGCTCAAGATATATCATATGCGTGAGCAGGTTGAGCGTCCTGATGCTAGTGCTGAACATGTTGCAAAGTGTCAACAGAAGCTTGATGTGCTTCTCACTCAAAAAGAGGATCTCGGTTCTGCTATTGATCAACTTCTGGCAGATATTGAGGCAGGACGCAAGTACATGAAAGTCTATAAGCAGATGAAGATGTACAATGATGTTGAGACCAATCCAATTCTTTATGCAAAGAAGTAATTATTATTAAATAATAGAAGTAAAAAAGCCTGGAAGTTTTTCTTCCAGGCTTTTTTGAATGATGTTGCTCATTACTTTATTTTATCGAAACCTTCACCAAATACACCATGACAGAAAGTCTGGCTTACCATTGCATTTGGGTCAATGGCTTTGATTAGGTTAAATACATATTGACTTTCATATTTTCGGCAGAGCACCATTACCACTTTGACTTCTTGTTTAGAATACCAACCCTGACCTTCAAGAATTGTTACGCCACGGTTCAGTTTGTGGTTCATATCGTCGGCAATCTGCTGATAGCGTTTTGAAATGATGAGGAATTGCACCGTTTGTCGAGCGCCGTTAATAACGTAATCGACCACAAATGTTGCAATCAAAGTGAAGACCACACCATAGACAATTGTTTCGAGCGAGCGGAACAGAATGAATGAGCTGCAGATGATTGTGATGTCTACAAACTGCATCACGCGTCCCATACTCATGCGCGAAAATTTATTTACCAAGGCTACAATTATATCTGTGCCGCCTGTAGAACCGTTGTGTACAAAGATGATACCCAAGCCAGCACCACCCAGCATAGCACCAATCATGACGTGCATAAAGCGGTCTTCGCCCGGAGTAATGATTGGCGTTGGAATGAATGAAAGACCCCATTGCACTACGGCAATCATTACCGAAAGCATAGTCACACCTGCAATGGTGCGTATCACAAATTGCTTGTTCAGAAATTTGTAGGCCATAGCGAGCATCACAGCATTCAAGCCCCAGATAATGATGGATGGCGACCATCCATAGGCATAATAGAAGAGAGAGGCAATACCGGTGAGGCCACCTTGCACAATTTTTTCGGGCAAGATAAAAACGTTATATCCTATGGCATATAATGTTACACCGATAAAAATAAACAAATAATCCTTCAAGTAGGCCACCATCTGTCGATGATCAACCAATTTCTCAAATTTATTCATGTATCATTTCTTTTTCAGAAGAATTTGTACTGCAGTCCAATGCCAAGGCAAAGAATGTCACCAAGTGTGATGGCTTTGTTTGGAATGGCCGATATGATGGCTAAGTCGTAGGTTGATACCTCATAATAAAACGAAACTCGCTCAAAATGGGTTCTCTTTTCATGTGGTACATTCAAACTGATGCGACTGCCTATTCCCAAATGTATTCGCATTTTTGAAGAGAATCGATAGTAGTCGCCATCGTTATATTTGTCTGGTTCTTTTACCCAAAATTCGTCGTTGAAGATTGAGTTGATGAACAAAGAAAAGACTGCAGGTTCGAACGAGAATACGGCTCTTCGGTTCCAGCTGCCGCTTTTC
This sequence comes from Bacteroidales bacterium, assembly GCA_030526445.1. Taxonomy (GTDB): domain Bacteria; phylum Bacteroidota; class Bacteroidia; order Bacteroidales; family UBA3663; genus Liminaster. The sequence goes on from JAUNCV010000062.1 coordinate 4,479, forward strand.
CTGTTGTCTACCCAGGCTCTTTTGCCCAAGCCTAAACTCCAGGGAACGAAACTTTCACGTAGAGTGAAGGTGAGTGCCTCAGTTTCTGTCTCTAGTTTCGGAAGGAAGCCAATTTGCAGATGTGTTTCCCAGCGATCGTTTTTACCATAGTCCCAACCAAGACCAAGTGAGAGAAAGCCAATATCGCCAGCATATTGCAGTGTGCCTATGCAAGGAATGGCGTTGAGCCATCGTTGCTTCACTTGCTCGACACGCAAATCATGTCCTGTAGTTTGGGCTGACACCGCAAATGTCACGAGGCACAGAAGGCTAAAAATCAATCGTTTTAACATCATAGCTACTGTCATCGTGAATGGTTACTATATAATACTGTCTGTCCGAAATGTCGGTAACTCCGTAAAAAAGAATACCGCATTCAAACGGATCGAGTATTTCATTGCGGTGATTGTGACCATTGAAGCATACTGGGTTCGGGAAATATTCCAGGTAGCGTTTGAATGGTTTCATCACGTTGTTGTTAAACTGCTCATCACCAGGTCGTGAGTGCATTAGGAAAATGGTTCTCTGTATCGAATCAGGATGTTGTTTGTTTACATCGTTAATATAAATGAGTTCCTTTTCCAAAAAGTCAAAGTCGGGTACAGGAGTACTGTAATCCAACTCAAGTGCCACTGTGTTGAGTGCCTCAAAACGAACGTGTCCTATAGTGAAAGAGTAGTTTAGTTGACCGAACATCTCCTCATAGATGTGTTCGCCGTTGCCAAGAAAGTCATGGTTGCCAATGACGGTGAGCCAGGGCTTATTGAGCTTAAGAAGGCAATCGCGCATCCATACAAATTCGTTCGTGAGTCCGAAATCGGTCATGTCTCCACCATGTAGCACGAAGTCAATCTCATCGCGTTGGTTAAGATCCTTTACAACATCTTTCGTCTCGTCATAGCGGCGTTGGGTATCACTAATAAATGCAAATTTATAGTTGTTCCCAAGTTCGAGTTTCTCGAGCCATCTGAGGTTGCTCGAAGTCAAGTGCTTTTCACCCTCAAATTTTCCTTGATAAGGGTGATATTCAAATTTGTTGCAAGAAGACATACAAAGTCCTCCCAACAGCAGAATGGCTGCTGGGAGAACGCGTTTGTATATTTTCTGGCTTTGGGTCATTATCCCTTGGTTACGATGTTTACAATCTTCTTGGGCACGAAGACGAATTTCACAATCTCCTTGCCCTCAATCCACTTCTGAGCCTCGTCTGCAGCGAGCACAGCAGTCTTTACATCGTCAGCACCCATATCAGCAGGAAGGTCGATGGTGAAACGCATCTTGCCGCCAATCTGAACAGGATATTTCACAGTGCTTTCAACGAGATATTTCTCTTCGCATACAGGCCACTTGGCATCGCATACAGTTTCTGCATGGCCCAGACCGTGCCATAACTCTTCGGCAAAGTGTGGTGCGAATGGAGCGATGAGCACAACAAGCTGTTCGAGTACAGTGCGGCTTGAGCACTTCTGCTGGCCCAGTTCGTTCACAGCCACCATGAAGGCCGAAATTGCGGTGTTGTATGAGAAGTTCTCAATGTCCTGGGTAACTTTCTTGATGAGCTTGTGCAGGGTCTTCATATTGTCGGCTGTAGGCTCAGCATCGCTTACCTTGCAGCAAACAGTGCCCTCCATGTCGTTATAGAGGTTCCAGAATTTCTTGAGGAATCGGAATGAACCGTCAATGCCAGCAGTATCCCAAGGTTTTGACTGCTCGATAGGGCCGAGGAACATTTCGTACAGACGAAGGGTGTCGGCACCATATTTCTCGCAGATGTCGTCAGGGTTCACTACGTTATACTTTGACTTTGACATCTTTTCAACAGCTGCGGTGGTGAGGAACTTGCCATCAGCATTGCAGATTACTTCAGCGTCAGCATATTCAGGACGCCAAGCCTTAAATGCCTCAACGTTCATCTCAAGACCCTGTACAAAGTTCACATCCACGTGAATTGGGTCGCACTGGCCATACTGTTCTGCCAAGTCGGCGCTCACATACTTGTTGGTGCCGCTTACACGCATAGCAAAGCGAGAACTGCCCTGAATCATGCCCTGGTTGATGAGCTTCTTGAATGGCTCCTCGCTCTTCACAACGCCACAGTCTTTGAGGAACTTGTTCCAGAAACGTGAGTAAATCAAGTGACCAGTTGCGTGCTCAGAACCGCCCAGATAGAGGTCTACATTATCCCAGTACTCATTAGCCTCAGTGCTAACCAAAGCTTCATTGTTGTGTGGGTCAGTGTAGCGAGTATAGTAGGCCGAAGAACCTGCGAAACCAGGCATGGTGCAGAGTTCAAGAGGGAAGATAGTCTTGTTGTCGATGGCCGATTTTTCGGCTACGCACTTGTTTGCTTCGTCCCAAGCCCATTTGGTGGCATTGCCCAATGGTGGCTCTCCGGTAGCGGTTGGCTTGAACTCGGTAACCTCAGGCAACTCAAGTGGTAAGCACTCTGCAGGAATCATATATGGCATGCCGTCCTTGTAATACACAGGGAATGGCTCGCCCCAGTAGCGCTGGCGGCTGAAGATAGCGTCACGCAGGCGGAAGTTGACCTTCACGCGGCCAATGCCCTTCTCAGTCACATACTTCTTCATGGCAGCGATGCTTTCCTTCACCTGCAGGCCGTTGAGGTTAATCTCAGCATTGGCCGAATTCTTCATCACGCCCTCTTTGGCATCGAATGAACCCTCGTTGAGATCATAATCGCCCTCGATGAGTGGGATGATAGGCAAGTTGAAGTGCTTGGCAAATGCCCAGTCACGGCTATCGTGTGCAGGCACAGCCATGATGGCACCAGTGCCATAGCCAGCCAATACATATTCTGATACCCAGATAGGAATGTTCTCGCCAGTGATTGGGTTTACGGCATAAGCGCCGGTGAAGCAGCCCGTCACCTCGTGAGCAGCCTGACGGTCACGTTCGGTCTTGCGCTTGCAAGCCTCAAGATATGCCTCGACCTCAGCCTTCTTCTCTCTGGTGGTTACCATCTGTACATACTTGCTCTCTGGTGCAAGTACCATGAAGGTTACACCGAACATGGTGTCGGCACGAGTGGTGAAGATGGTAAACTCAAGACCATCCTGGGTGGCAGGATTGTCGTTGGCTACAACCTTAAACTGTGCTTCAGTACCTTCTGAACGGCCAATCCAGTTCTTCTGTGTCTCTTTGATCGAATCGCTCCAGTCAATGGTCTCAAGGCCATCAAGCAGACGCTGTGCATAGGCCGAAACACGGAGGCACCACTGGCGCATCAACTTCTGCTCAACAGGATATCCACCACGCTCTGAAACTCCGTTTACAACCTCGTCATTGGCCAATACTGTGCCAAGTTCAGGACACCAGTTCACCATGGTCTCGCCCAGGTAAGCGATACGATAGTTCATGAGAGTCTGCTGCTGTTCCTTTTCGCTCATTGCCTTCCACTCTTCGGCAGTGAAATTGAGCTCCTTGCTGCAAGCAACGTCAAGGCCGATAGAGCCCTTCTCCTCAAAGCGAGCCACGAGTTTCTCGATAGGCATTGCGCTCTGGCACTTGTTGCAATAGAATGAGTTGAACATCTGGCTGAATGCCCACTGAGTCCACTTGTAGTAACCTGGCTCACAGGTGCGCACTTCACGATCCCAGTCATAGCAGAAACCGATGCGGTCAAGCTGCTGACGGTAGCGAGCAATGTTCTGCTTGGTGGTTACCTCTGGGTGCTGACCGGTCTGGATGGCATACTGCTCTGCAGGCAAGCCATAAGCGTCATAACCCATTGGGTGCAACACATTGAAGCCGTTCAGGCGCTTGTAGCGGCTGAAAATATCGCTGGCAATATAGCCAAGTGGATGACCAACATGCAAACCTGCGCCCGAAGGGTAAGGGAACATATCCAAAACATAATACTTTGGACGCTGAGGGTCAATCTCTACCTTATAGGTCTTGTCTTTGACCCACTGAGCCTGCCATTTTGGCTCGATGTCTCTGAAATTGTATTCCATTTTATATCTAATTTATTGATTATTTTTCGCTAAAAAATGCGTAATGCACGCGCAAATATAAATAAATATTGTGTAAAGTAGCCAATTTGTCAAAAAAATAAGAGCCGAAGCAACTGTTCGGCCCTTATATAGTTTGTTTATGTTGCAAAATTACATACAGTATTACCGGAATTCCGACCATCGGAGTGAGTGCATTGAGGGGTAGAATGTGTCCGCCTTCGGGCAGTGTGCTCACCCACAGGCACAGGCTGCAGCTCAGCGCTCCAGACAGGGCCGAAAGTGGCAGTAGCGTGCGGTGATTGTCTGTTCGCCCCAGCATGCGTGCTACGTGTGGCATGCTTAGTCCGATGAAGGCTATTGGCCCGCACCAGGCTGTTGTTGTGGCGCATAGCAGACCGGTGCATAGTAACACATGCAGGCGGGTTCGGCCTACATCAAAGCCCATGCTTTTGGCATAGATTTCGCCCAACATCCACCCATTCAGCGGTCTGATGAGCCAAATGGCCAGAATAAGTCCAGCCAGCACCAATAGCGCAAACAGCGGCATTTCGCTCCAGCTCACTTGTCCAAATGTTCCCATGCCCCAAAGCAGCAGACTTTGCACACCTTCGGCCGAAGCGTAATAGTTTATCAGCGTTAGCACAGCGCTTGTGAGGTAACTCAGTAAGATGCCCACAATGAGCATGGCCACAGGATGTTTCAAACGTTTGCCCACCCACAAAAGCAGGCCAAGAATCATCAATGCCCCAGCCATCGCCGCTCCCACTGTGCCCAGATTTTCAAGCCAGGTGGCCGAAGCGCCAATGCCGGTAAGCATCACCAGAGCTACCATGAGTTGTGCTCCACTTGTGATGCCCAGTATTGATGGGCCGGCCAGCGGGTTGCGAAAGAAACTTTGCAGCAACAGGCCGCTTGTGCCCAGTGCAGCACCACACAACACCGCACAGAGTGCCGCCGGCAGTCGGCTTTCCCATACCACAATGCGCTGCACATCGCTGAGGTTTGCAAAGTCGTGCAGCGGAATATGCACCGAACCGCACGTCAGGTTCAGCAAACTTGTCCCTATTGTGAGCAAGATTAGGGCCGATATGGTTAGTTTTAGCTTCATTTATGGGTGCAAAGATACAATTTTTATTCTCACATTCGCCTCAAATGTGCAAAAAAAATGATATTTTGCACACAATTTGCTTATTTGTGCATAAAGTTAAAAAATGTATAAAAAAAGATTGTTTATGCAGTATTCTGTCTCTACCTTTGCACCCGAAAAAATAACCCAAGATGAATATTCACAGGGTTTTCGATGTGTTTCGATAGCCCTTTAATACATTATTTATTTAATGAAGAAAACTCTTTCTTTGGCCGGTGCCCTTTGCGCTTGTGCCGCTGTTTATGCTGGTGGCATTAACACCAACACCAATCAGAATGCTGCATTCCTGCGCCAGATGAGCCAGGAAGCTATCATCGATATTAACGGTCTCTATATGAACCCTGCCGGTACTGCATTCCTCTCTGAGGGTTCGCATCTCATGATCTGCTTGCAGAATGCTAAGCAGAGCCGTGACATTGAGACCGTTTTCCCTCTCTTCAAGTACAATCGCAACAACCCAACCGATATGCATGCGTTCAAGGGTGATGCCTATGCTCCTGTCGTCCCTTCGTTTATGTATAGCCACAATTTTGACAAGTGGAGCGTCAATGCTTCGTTTGCCCTCATTGGTGGCGGTGGCAAGTGTGAGTTCGATAAAGGTCTAGGTTCGTTCGAGGCACTTTATGCCGGCAACATTTACAAGACTGTTGTCACCAATCTCACTACCGCTCTTGTTCCTGTTCTTATGCAGCAGGGCTTGACTCAGGAGCAGGCTATGGCTAAGGGCAAGGAAATGGCTATGCAGTCATATCAGGGCTATTCGCTCAATGCTTACATGAAGGGCCGCCAGTACTATTTCGGTTTCACTCTTGGTGCCAACTATAAGGTGCTCGACAACTTGGCTCTCGGTGCTCAGCTTCGTGCCACTTATGCTTCATGCAACTACAATGGTTGGGTCGAAGATATTCATGCTTACTATGTAAATCCTGCAACTCAGCAGACTGTTGATCAGAAGATTGATCAGGAACTTTCGCTCAATGCTGACCAGAAGGGTTGGGGCTTCACTCCAATCTTCTCGGTTGACTGGAAGATTAACGAGCACTGGAACGTGGCAGCAAAATATGAGTTCAAGACTCGCATTCGTCTTGAGAACAAGTCTGAGATGAACGACTACACCAAGGCTGCTGCC
>JAUNCV010000063.1:0-8636 GCA_030526445.1 Bacteroidales bacterium
GAGGACCCCAATGAGCCCACATACCGAATTTGGCATCCTTGAACCATTCGGGCACCTCTTATTGAGAGAGCGATTCCCAATTAGGTTCGAACTTGCCGGTCTCCATCGGCTCATCGGTTTCGAGTACAGGTACTTGCCAGTTCTGGTCTTGCGCCTGCGCATTAGCAACCGCAAAAAGGGCGCCTAAAAGAAGAGAAGTGTTACAGATTTTGTTCATGTTATGATGGTATAATTATAAAAAATAAGCGAATATATGCATTAAAATAGCGGATATATGCATTTACAAGAGTTGCTCGAAAAGTTCGGGTTTATCAAGATTGATGAGGTCGGCTCCGGTTTCGATAGCAGCCTTATAGTCGTCAATGCTTTCGCCCTGAGCACCCACCATGATGAGGATATCGTGCTTTCGGCAGAAAGAGGTAAATTCGGGAGAAATGCAATCGGCATTGACTTCGACAATGGCAGGACGAAGCTTGTATTCGGCAAAGAGATCGAGCCAATATTGCAAACGTGCCGTATCAGAGGCATTGACCTTGACCTTCATCTCGGGAGCGAGGGAAAGGAATTCGCGCAACATCTCCTCTTTGGCAAACCAGAAGAAGGACTTGTCGGTAAAACCAGTTTCGCGCACAAGACTGACGACAGCGGGAATGGGGGTGCCGTTCTTGACATCGAAAAAGACTTTGGCACGACCTTGAAGGCCTTCGAGCATAGCACGCATTGTGGGCACCTTGAGCCCTTTATAGGCTTCGCCAAACCAAGAGCCGGCATCGAGGGTTTCGATATAAGAAGACTTGCTTTCGGAGAGTTTGCCATGGCCATTGGTGGTGCGCTCGAGTTCATCGTCATGCAGATTGTACATGACGCCATCGGCTGTGGTGCGAACATCGACCTCAATCCATTCGGCCCCATGCACCAAAGCAGAATCGGCCGAGGGCATTGTGTTTTCAGGAGCCAAGGAATTGGCACCTCTATGCACGACAACAGAAATAGATTTCTTGGATGCTTGAGATGATGCAGGCTGTGGATTGCTTTGATCAGACGCCTGTTTGTTAGACAAACCACACGACACAATGGTGGCCAGAATGAATGCAAATACAGGTATTCGGTTCATAGTTGTGTTATCTTTGTTTTCGGTTTCTTCGGTGAATTATTATAGCTGCAAAGATACAGAAAATTAGGAGAAAAACAAGGAAAAAAGGCAGAAAAATGGATTTGACAACAGGAATAGACAGAAAAAGGCCGCCCATTGCTGAGCGGCCTTAATATGAAAAGTAGTTTTGTTACGAATTAGTCTTCATAACCAGGGTTCTGAGTCCAACCGCTATTCACATTCAAGTCAGACTGTGAAATTGGGAATACGCGATGGGTCTTGTCGAAGTTGGCATTTGGGTTGTTCTTGTAGTGAGGGAAGAACTCATCCTCATAGTGACCGAAACGAATCATATCGTTGCGACGCCAGAGCTCATCGAAGAACTCACGACCACGCTCCATATAGATATCGTCGAGAGTAGGCTCGCCAGAAATGGTTGGAGCGCTTACATAAGAACGAATCTTGTTGAAGAGAGTGCCTGCACCACCCTGACCAGAACGAACAAGTGCCTCAGCCTTGGTCAAGAGAATATCAGCGAAACGGAAGATAGGTACGTCGTTCGACTGGTTACGACCATTTGAGTAGTCATTGTTGCAGAGGAACCACTTAGTAGAGCGATAGCCCTGAGACCAACCTGCCTTATCGTCACCTACATCGACTGAACCGAGGTCGCCAGTAACTGTAATAGACTTGGTGAATACGAGAGGCTGACCATCACGATCGAGCGCTTTCACATCGGTAGGAAGAAGAGTTACAGGATCATAAACATAAACCTGACCCTTAGCATCGTTACCATCCTTGTCACAGAGACCAGCCAACATCCAGTTACGCTCGTCGCCAGGGAGATTGAAGCGCTCAACACACTCTGGAGTAACAGTCATGTAAGCACCACCTGAGTTGTTAAGGAACTCACCGAAGTAGCTGACAGTCATCTTCTTCACATCCTTGTAAACGTGTGAACGACCCCACTGCATACCCTGAGCAGTCTGAGTATCGTAAGGAGCAGCATAGATGAAGTCCTTGATGGTACCAGCCTGAACACGCTCAGTATTGTCCCAATTGAACTTGAAACGATACTTATCTGGACCGAGATCGAACTTGTTAGAGTTGATAATCTGATCACAAACCTCGAGACAGCGACTCAACTTATCGTTCTTGTATGAAGATGCCTCATAGTTCTGAACACCACCTTCGGCAGTATAAACTGGCCAGTTGATGTAGAGCTTAGCGAGAAGGGCAAGTGCCATGTACTTGTTTGGCTTGCCGTAGTTTTCGCCAGCAACCTCTTCAGGAAGCTGAGAATATACAGACTCAAGCTCGCTTGCAATCCACTCTGCTACCTTTGCACGAGGAGCACGATTGTTAGGATCGATGCCATTGTCGAGACAGTACTGCATATCTGGAAGTGGAGCATCGCCCCAGTTCTCCATGATGATGAAGGTGTAGAAAGCACGCATTGCACGAGCTGCATTCTTGAGATTCTCAGGATAAGAAGAATCTACGATCTCGTTAGCCAATACGTTTGCAGCACCCAAATCGCCCATCCAGTCAACGGTAGCGTCGGTAGCCTTCTGGTTGTGGTACGAAGGGTGTGCATAAGCATAACCATCGACCCAGTTTCCAGAGTATGCAAGTGAAGTCCATTCATCGCTCGAGAGACACATAGCCTCCATATAACGACGACCGAGAGGACCACGGAACTTGAAATATACGTTGTTCATGTTGGCGTTGATAGCAGCCTCAGTGCCTACAAGACCGGTGTACTGAGATTTAACATCAACATCCAAATCTGTACAGCTGGCCATAGCCAAAGCGAGAACACCAGCTGAAAGAATCAATTTATTATTTTTCATATTGAATAGTCAAATTTAGAAGTTAATCTTAGCACCAATCATAGTAGTGCGGGTGTGTGGGTAAACCTTCCAACGATAGTCAACACCTGGGTCGATGCCGCCGAGGTTAACCTCAGGATCAAGGCCCTTGTAGTTGGTGATGGTGAAGACATTGTTCATAGTAGCATAGAGCTGGAGGTTCTGCAACCAACCGTTGAAGTTCTTGAAGGTGTAGCCGATAGAAAGGCTCTGGAGGCGTACATAGTTACCCTTCTCGATGAAGCGGTCTGAAGGAACGTTTGAACCAGTATCCTTTGCTGAACGGTCGTAGATGAACTCCTTGAGCACGTTCTTACCACCTGCGAAGAAGTCAGGAGCGGTATAGTGAGCGCGAAGACCATTGTAAACATCGTTGCCAAATACACCAGTGAAGAACATAGAAGCATTCCAGTTCTTGTAGTTGAAGGTGTTGTTCCAACCAATGTTGATAGTAGGCTGTGCACAACCGGTGATGGTGCGATCCTTGAGCTGTGGGTCGCGGGTCTTCTCTGAAGTGCGGTTGCCGTTCTCATCGCGTACCCAGTAAACTGAGATACCCTCTTCGTCGACACCTGCCCACTCATAAGTATAGAAGGTACCGATAGGCTCACCCTCCATTACGCGCTGAGTCCAACCGTTAGCAGATACACCTGCAACCATTGGGTCGCCCTGAGTGAAGATGTCGGTCTTATACTGTGCGTTAGAGAGCTTGTCAACAGTATTCTTGTTGTGTGAGAGGTTAAGAGTGGTGTTCCAAGAGAAGTTCTTGGTCTGAACAGCCAAAGCGTTGATAGAGAACTCGAAACCTACGTTGGTGATCTCACCTACGTTAGCATCGATGCCCCAGAATGGAGCGGTATAACGAGATACAGGATAGTTCCAGATCAAGTCCTTGGTCTTCTTGTTATAAACTTCGAAGCTACCAGAGAGACGACCACCGAGGAAACCATAGTCGATACCAGCATTGAACATACCGGTTGACTCCCACTTGAGGTCAGGGTTAGCGAGCTTGGTTGCACCAAGAGTTACATAGCCGTCAACAACTTCGCCAGTTGAACCATAGGTAGGAACTGCAGTGTAAGCACCGAAGCCCATAGCGTTACCAGAGATACCATAACCGAGACGGAGCTTGAGGTTATCGAGTACGTTCTGATTCTTCATCCAATCCTCTTCAGTAAGATTCCATGCTACAGAAACTGATGGGAAGGTACCCCAACGGTTATCCTTGCCGAATACTGAAGAACCGTCACGACGAACGGTAGCCTGAAGCATATACTTGCCATTGTAAGAGTAGCTTGCACGACCATAGAAAGAGATGTTGCGGATGGTCTCGATAGTACCAGACTCAACCCACTTCATACCATTCTTCATCATACCAGCATAAGTAAGGTTGTTCCAACCAATGGTATCGTCGAAGAAGTTGTTAACACGAAGACCGAAGCCGTCGTTGTTGGTGTTCTCTTCCCAAGAGTAACCAAGCATTACTGCCAACTTGTGCTTGTCAGCAAAAGTCTTGTCATAGTTACCATAGGTCTCGAAAGTCTGACCATGGCCGAAGTAGGTGCTGCGGCGAGCTACACCATTGAGCTCAGGGCTGCAGTTACCATTCTTATCAACGATCTGAGTCTTGTGAGAATCATAACCGCTGAAAGTGCGCTGGTAGTTGTTATAAGCATAGTTCATGTTCCAGGTGAGACCCTCCATGATGTTGAGAGTAGCCTTAGCAATGAACTGGAGACGCTTCCACTGAGTCTCTGACTTATCCTCATTGATAAGAGAGAGTGGGTTGTAGTTGCTAGAGCCATCGCCATGTGACCAGTCACCATTCTCCAACTTAACAGGAAGAGTTGGGTTGAAGTAGTTCATAGCGTCGAGTACAGATGCACCTTCATCGCCCATAGGAACGCCTACCGACTTACCGGTCATACCATTGATACCTGCAGAAAGCTCGAGATGATCCTTGAGGACCTTGGTGGTGAGGAGTGAACGAACATTAGCACGATCGTTATAAGAACCCATCACTACACCTTCGCGCTTAGCCAAGTTCATAGATGCCATGTAAGTAGTCTTAGCAGAACCACCGTTGATAGAAACGTTGTGGTTGTGGCTCACTGCAGTGCGGAGAACCTCATCCTGCCAATCAGTGCTACCCTTGCCATCGTACATGTAGTTGATGTTATTCTTCTTAACATAGCCACGGATATCCTCAGCAGTAGCAACATCGAGGGTATTGAGAGCAGCATCGAAAGCAACATAACCAGAATAGGTTACATTAACACGCTCCTGATCCTTCTTGCCCTTCTTGGTAGTAACGATGATCACACCGTTAGCAGCCTTTGAACCGTAAATAGCGGTAGCGGTAGCATCACGGAGCACATCGATAGACTCGATATCGTCTGGAGAAACCATTGAGATATCAACACCAGGAATACCATCAATAACATAGTAAGGAGACATAGCGCCACTACGGAGAGAAGAGGCACCACGAAGGGTCATGCTTGGGCCGCCGTTAGGGTCACCAGTGGTGGTAACAACGAGACCTGGGACTTTACCCTGAAGCATTGAACCAGCATCAGCAAACACACCAGTGTTGAGATCTTTTGCCTTTACAGTGGTAATAGAAGAGGTCAAGTCCTTACGCTGCATAGAGCCGTAACCTACGACTACAACGTCTTCGAGGAGCTCAGAGTCCTCGTTCATTTGAACATTGATCTTTGTGCCGTTTACTACAACCTCCTGAGTAGTGTAGCCTACGAATGAGAATACAAGAGTCTTGCCCTTGTTTACGTCAAGCGAGAAGTTACCATCAAGATCGGTAAGTGTACCGTTAGTAGTACCCTTCTCTACGATATTCACACCTGCCAATGGATCGCCAAAGTTGTCCACAACATTACCGGACACCTTCTGTGCAAACGCCATTGTGCAATTGAAGAGAAGCATCAAGGCCACAAGAACCACTGAAGCAACTCTGCTTTTGAATTGAACGTTAGACATAGAATGTAAAGTTAGTTTAAATTAGTATAAAGTAACGCGAATAACAGTATGCATTAATTTTTCGAGTGCAAAGATAGAAAAAATTACAATATTACGAATAGCAAAAGGTAAAAAAATATCATTTTTTTGCAAAATTAAGCGTTTTATCGGTTTCCTATTCCTTTAAATATGTTGTACAACATAAAATTTGTTAAAAAAAGTTACATTAGCAAAAAGAAAGCCGCACGCCAAGGGTATTGGCATGCGGCACCTATTATCATGACTTTTGTCAAGCCAAATGGTTACTCAGCACGGAATTTTTCCATATTGGTTTTGGCGAATTCCGCCTGTGCATATTCGAGCGTAATCTGCAACTTCTTCTTGCGGCCAGAAGGCAGTTCGTACATAGCATCCATCATGATGCTTTCGGCAATGCTTCGAAGACCACGAGCACCCAATTTATATTCGATAGCCTTGTCTACGATAAACTGGTAAACATCGTCATCGAAAGAGAGTTCGATATCGTCCATACCAAAGAGTTTTTTGTACTGCTTGATAATGGCATTCTTTGGCTCAGTGAGAATGCGACGAAGCGCATCTGCATCGAGAGGCTCGAGATGTGTCAGAATCGGCAATCGGCCAATAATCTCTGGAATGAGACCGAATTTCTTCAAATCGGCAGGAGTGATATACTGCAAGAGGTTATTACGATCGATCTCCACACGCGAAGCATCGGTAGCAAAACCAACGCTACGGGTATTGAGACGAGCACCAATCTTCTGTTCGATGCCATCAAAAGCGCCACCACAGATGAAAAGGATATTCTTAGTATCGACCTCAATGAGTTTCTGCTCCGGATGCTTACGTCCACCCTGTGGCGGAACTGCCACCTTGCTACCTTCGAGCAGTTTGAGAAGACCTTGCTGAACACCCTCACCACTCACATCGCGTGTGATGCTTGGATTATCGCTCTTTCGGGCAATCTTGTCAATCTCATCAATGAAGACAATGCCTCGCTGAGCCTTTGCAACATCATAGTCGCAAGCCTGAAGCAGACGAGTAATGATACTTTCAATATCTTCACCAACATAACCTGCCTCGGTGAGCACTGTGGCATCGACAATAGCGAATGGCACTTCGAGCATGCGAGCAATAGTCTTTGCCAAAAGAGTCTTGCCAGTACCGGTGCGACCCACCATGATGATATTACTCTTCTCGATTTCAACATCATCACCATGATCGGGCTGCATGAGACGCTTGTAGTGATTATAGACAGCCACACAGAGACTCTTCTTGGCATCGTCCTGACCAATCACATAACCATCAAGGAACTCCTTAATCTCTTTTGGACGAGGAAGCTTCTTCAGGTCAAGACCAGCCTGTTCGGTTGCGGCCTTCTTGAGATGCTCATCGGTAATAGCCTTTGCCTGCTCCGAGCACTCATCGCAGATAAAACCATTCAGACCAGAGATGAGCAGTCGAACCTCACTGCGGTAACGGCCGCAAAAGCTGCATCTATCTTCAATTTTCTTTGCCATCGATTATTTCTTCTTAGTAAAAATATGATCAATCATACCATATTCGAGCGCCTCCTGAGCTGTGAGATAGTGATCGCGATCACAATCGGCCTCAATCTTCTCGAACGGCTGACCCGAGCATTCGCTCAAGATGGTATAAAGCTCATTCTTGAGCTTCTTGATTTCATTGACAGCAATCTCCATATCAGAAGCCTGACCCTGAGTACCGCCCAATGGCTGATGAATCATGACTCGTGAATGAGGCAATGCAAAACGCTTGCCTTTGGTGCCAGCTGCCAACAGAACTGAGGCCATTGAGGCTGCCATACCTGTAACAACAGTGCTGACATCGCAAGAGATATACTGCATAGTATCATAGATAGCCAAACCTCCGCTCACAATGCCACCAGGAGAGTTGAGATACATAGTAATATCCTTATCACTTTCGGCCGATGCCAAGAAGAGCAACTGAGCCTGCACCACGTTGGCACTGTACTCATCAATTTCGGTACCAAGGAAGATGATGCGATCCATCATCAAACGGCTGAAGACATCCATCTGAGCAACATTCAGCTGACGCTCTTCGATGATTGATGGATTAATATAAGAGGCTCGAGGCTGCATCACTTTGCTCTGGAAACGCATGTAATCGTTGAGCGCATTGCCATTGAGGCCCATGCCCATGGTAGCGAACTTGTAAAATTCGTTGTTGTTCATAATAGTTCTTATAAATTGTATTAATTTCCGACTTCGCCATATAATATAGTACGAAGCCGGAAATAATTCAAATTTTATTCAAAATTTTCTGCAATCTTTGCACAAATCTCTTTCATCTCGTCAGCAGAAAGCTGAAGCTTCTCCTTACGGAAATCCATATCACCTTCGCTATTGAGCGGAATCAAGTGGATGTGAGCATGTGGTACCTCAAGACCCATAACGCAAACGCCTACACGATTGCAAGGAATAGCCTTCTTGATAGCAGCAGCTACACGTTTAGCAAACTGCATGTGAGCACCAACCATGGCATCGCTCTGATCAAAAATATAATCGACTTCCTGCTTTGGCACTACAAGAGTGTGACCCTTAGCAACAGGATTGATGTCAAGGAAAGCATAAAAAAGATCATCCTCAGCTATCTTGTAGCTTGGAATCTCTCCAGCTATAATGCGTGAAAAAATAGTC
>JAUNCV010000063.1:8646-10631 GCA_030526445.1 Bacteroidales bacterium
TTTTAGCCCTAAAGAACATATGTTCTCTTGTGAAAAATAGTCATATTAAAAAAGGATTAGGAGTGAGAAATGACAAGAAGAAATCAAATAGAAATTTCAAGCACCTCGAACTGGAGCAAACCAGCTGGAACCTTAGCCTCGACCAAATCGCCGACCTTATGACCAAGAAGAGCCTTGGCAATAGGTGTAGAGATACTGATCTTTCCCTCTTTAAGGTTGGCCTCACTATCAGCAACGATGGTATAGGTAACCTCCTTGTTCATCTTTTTGTTCATAAGACGAACTTTGTTCATGATCTGAATCTTGTCGGTCTGAATAGAGCTCGCATTGATAATGCGTGCATTGGCTACCTGATCCTTAAGAATAGCGATCTTGCTCTCAAGTTTTCCCTGATTTTCTTTAGCTGCATCATATTCAGCATTTTCTGAAAGATCACCCTTCTCGCGTGCCTCAGCAATAGCTGCTGATGCCTTTGGACGCTCAACACTTTCGAGGTAAGCAATCTCTTCGAGGATTTTCTTGTAGCCCTCTTCGCTCATGTAGGTAACTGCCATAATGGTATTAATTTTATATTGTTAATATTTAGTTGGTTCAAAGATTAAACACTACACATAGCATAAGGTGTGACCCTTACACTATGTGCTATATATAAAATAGGAAGACCGGCCTTCAGCATTTGCTAACGACCGATGTAATTATTTCAACAGGTCGTTATTTCAGCAACTTTTGAAGTTCTGCTTCAAGTTGGCTCTCTGCATCGACACGCGCCTTGATTTCACCATCCTTTCCAATAATGAATGAGGTTGGCAAAGACTGCACATTGTAAAGCAATGCCGATGGAGCATACTGAATATTGCCATACTGATCGTACACGACATTCTCATCTCGGACTGTGATCCAAGGCAAGTTATCAGCACTAATCTTCCAAAAGTTCTCGTCGAAATCCATGCACACCTGATAGATTTCCAAGCCCTTCGACTTATATTTCTCATAAATGCTGCCCAACAAAAGATTATGAGCAGGAGAAGAATCGAGAATATATGCAGTAAAATCGATCACCACCACATTCTTACCATCAACAACCGAAGTAAGCTCAACTTCGTGATCATCGGCATTACGAAGAACGAGATTTGGGAAAGCACTCTCGCTCACCTTACTCAAAAGGATGCTATCACGTTCTGCCTCTTGCTGCTTCAAAGCATGACGCAAACGCTGGCCATCGAGCGCCTTCTGTTCCAGCACTTTGGTACGAGGAGAATTTGGATAGGTATTCATCCAGCTTGTAGCTACAGCACCAAAAGCACGGTTGTCTTTATTATCAGATGGACTGAAAATCATAGAACCATTCAAACTCTCGTGCAAAATATAATAGCTGGCTGCGCTAGCAGGATTCTTATAAATAAAGTTAGTGAGCACTTCATTCTTATAGTTGCCAATAATGCTAGCCAAAGAATCGCGACCCACAGATGGCGCCAATGAGCCATTATTGACAGCCTGTGCCAAATTGAGGACTTGACGACGCATACGGTTACCGCAAAGAGCAGCAGCCTTGAGCTCCTGATTCTGCTCATCGGCCACCTCATAGCCATTGGCCAAATCGTTAAGTTTGGCGGTTACCTTGACTGGAGAGAGAAGGGTATCAATCACAACTGGCACTGACTGACCATTATCAAGATGAAGGCTGAAGAAGTCAAGACCTGTCTCAACTTCTGGCGTAAACTTAAACTTGCCACTCGCATCAAGACGAAGTGTATCGACACGTCGAGGAGTGCCATCAGTCAAATGCTCCAAAACGAGAAGATGGCCTTCTGCTTCGGTAATATTTCCTTCGATAGTGCCCTTACGAGAATTATCGCAAGAAGACACGAACAAACTCACCGCCAAAGCAGTGATAATATATAATGTATATTTTTTCATAATCGTTGTAAAAAACGGATTGCTTTATATTTTGCGCGGCAAAGATAGGTTTAAATTTGGAAAAGAGC
>JAUNCV010000064.1 GCA_030526445.1 Bacteroidales bacterium
TGTCTTCAAGTCCGTTCTTTTGTGTTTGCTCTGGCAGACACATCGTGCCCACCCATACTTGAAAGCTTGTAATCGATGCCCACGCCACAAGCATGGAGCACAGTTTGCCCAAGAGACATTCCTTGCCATGGTCAGCAGAGCAGACTAAGGCAGTAATGACACTTGGGCAAAGGACTCAAACAGGAGAGTTCATCATCCCTGCCATCAAGAAGCGGACGGAAACTTGACGCTTCTGTCTGCTTCGTGCTGGCCTTAGGGCTGAAGGACACTCCTTTGGTAGTTTGAGTCTGGCTGTGCTGCATTGCTTGTTTCCCGCCCTGACTTTGGTGCATAAAAATAGGCCTACCCATTGGTGATGGATAAGCCTTTTATTATAATGTAAGGGAAAGGAATAACCTCGAATCCCTCTGCTGCTTGTGTCTGTTTTTAAGCAGGTGTCATCGATCTCTCCTGTAGTCGTTCTTAGTCCAGCCACCCCAGAGACCTTTGAAGACGATACCCAGGACATAGAATACGGCAAGCACAACGAGTGCAGAAATTACATCCTCCATAGTGAATGTTATTATTGAGTTAATACTATTGTTTCTATGTGCAAATATAGTGATTTTCTGCGAGATAACCAAATATATTTAGTTAAATATCGAATCGTAAATGTTAATAATTTGTAGGGGGCTATCTTGTAGGATTTCTTTCTTTTGGAGGCGCATATTATGATGTAGATGCTTTTCATAGGACATTATCAGATATTTATGATGTTGTTGGTAAGAAAAATGATGAAATTTGGCGATTGAAATCCGCTTTTATGACCAAAATTGAGCAAAAAACTCATTTTTTTTAATAAAAATCAAACTTTTTTTCTGCTACGAAAAAAGACTGCATTCGGCGTATCTACCTTTGCACCGTCAAACAAAAGGAAGCATGGGTGAGTGGCTTAAACCAGCACACTGCTAACGTGCCGAACCGCAAGGTTCCGAAGGTTCGAATCCTTCTGCTTCCGCAAATGGTGAGGTAGCTCAACTGGATAGAGCAGCTGTCTACGAAGCAGCCGGTTGTGGGTTCGAGTCCCTCCCTCATCACCAAAGGAACTTTGGCAGACATGGTGTATGCGCAGGACTGAAAATCCTGAGAATGTGGTTCGAGTCCACAAGGTTCCACTTTTATTGAGGTGTTCTCCAGCGGCAACGAGAGCAGACTGTAAATCTGCCGCCTTTCGGCTTCGTGGGTTGTTCCCGTTGGTCACGCGCAAGCGGAGCGAGTCCCTCCACCTCAACAAAAGACTGCCCTATGGTATAATGGTAGCACAACAGGTTTTGGTCCTGTTGGTGAAGGTTCGATTCCTTCTGGGGCGACTATATGGAGTTTGTAGCTCAGTTGGTAGAGCGCCAGGTTGTGGCTCTGGTGGTCGTGGGTTCGAAACCCATCAAACTCCCTAATGCTTCAATAGCACAGTGGAAGTGCAGCTCACTTGTAATGAGCAGATCGTAGGTTCGAATCCTACTTGAAGCTCTATGGCTCATTAGTTCAGTTGGATAGAACGTGGCGCTACGAACGCCAAGATCGGGAGTTCGAATCTCTCATGAGTCACAAAGAAAAGACTTCTTCTCTGACATTATCGTTAGAAAAGAAGTCTTAATTCATTATACGAAGTTCAGAATGGACATCAATCTGCTCTGTACTTTAGATAACACCTTCACAGTCTCATCATTGTCAAGATTCTCTTTCTTCTTGAGCAGCACAATGGCTTCTTTTATGAGCTCGCAATCATCTTCTGACAATGGATTGTTTGTAATGGAATAATCAGGATCTGCGTACCTGTAGTATATTCTGTCATATACTTCAATAGGAGCGTAGTAACCCAGTTTGTCTGACCTCATGATTTGGATGTCCATCTGAACAGTCCTGGCGCAGACGCCTTTCTTGATTCCTTCCATATCATAGAGAGCTTCACAGCAGGCCTCGACGAGATCATCGAGGGTCCATCTCCTGTATTTGTTTCTTAAACATTTGTCTATAGTCTTGTACCTTATCAAGGCATTCTTATTTGCTGGCATAGTTGTTTCTTCATTTGTAAGTGGATAAAAAAATAGTTGGAATCTCCGGCAAGGATCATCCAACTATCATTATTTTGGTATTTTCACAATGGCACACTATGATGCCAGATAGAAATAACTATGTCGGTAATGATTGACGAATCCCATGCCGTATGTACTTAATGTATGCACATAACTACTCTGCTCAAAGCGTCGATAGCTCTGAGTAAAATACTGAGTTGTTATGTTGGCAAATTGCTTCATACTTTATAGGATTCTTGTTTTATCGAATTAAAATTTTCAAATTGCGGGTGCAAAGATACGCATAATCAACGAAGTCTTTTTGCGTAGATGGAAGAAATCTTCATTTTTGGTTGAATTTTCTTCGTGATAGCATGGATTTGTTTGTTTTCGGTTGAAAAAAATGCAAGACTGTCGGATTCTAACCGACGAAGGGGAAGTCCCAGCTTGAAGTTATCGCGCCTCCTTTGTACACTTGGATAAGTCTTGCATTTCGTTATTACATATACAGCAGTTTGGTCACGTCTGCAGGATTGAGAGCCCACTCGTAGGTGTAAGCTTCGTCTGCCTCGTCGGCAGTTTCGGCTGCTACCAGATTCTGAGCCTTTGCCTTCATGTCGAGCAATTCACCTACAGAAAGCTTTGCCTCAAGTTTATTCAACAATGCTTCGATGGAAGCGCTGTCAGCACCACGTAGAGTCTGTGCGGTGAATGGCATTTCGAGCCAGATGATTTCGCGCTTGGCCACATCGAGCACGCCGAATACCAATCCTTTGGCAAGATTGCCTTCGCTGATACGCACCATGTGCTGCACGCATGAAGGGTCGTAGGCCACACCAGTCTCCTCGGAGATAGTCATCGGATTGGCCGAATCCATCCAACCTACAACGAGGTTAGGGGAGAGCGAACCGCAAGAATAGGCATTACAGGTGAAGGTAGCATACTTGGCGCCGGCAGCCTCAAGTTCAGGCAATGACAGCTCAACATATTCGGCAGTACCTACCATTTCAGGAATGCTGCGGATGTCGCCCGAGTGCTTGGCACCAACACACTTGAGATTGAAGAAAGCACACTCTGCAATCTTGCCTTCTGGCAAGGCGATGCGACAGCTCAAGTCCATGTCAAGGTGCTGGGCGTGGAGACCCTTACCCCATTGGAGGAACAGACGAACGGCATCTCCTTCAACTGGGAAACGAGTACCCATCAAGGCACATGAAGTATCCTGGACTGTAGTCGCACGATCACCCACGCTTACAGGGATGTTGTAAAGCATAGGATCAATATAGATGCTCTTTGCCTCGGTCTTCTGGGCAGCAAATCGACGTTCCATAGAACAACGATAAAGGGCATTGACGTCTGCAGCCATCTTCTTGAGAGTATCTTCGTCGTAGAGAGCCAACAGCTTGTTTGCCTCAATACGATGAGTAACACCTGTGATAGGACGGGCCACACGAGTAGTCTTCGCATCGAAGTAGTTCTCGGCTGCATTACCCAATGAAAGGAGCAAGCGCGCAGGCATCTTGTCGGCAATCTCATTAAATGCTGTAAGTACTTTATCGCTGCCAAAGCGAAGCATGGTGGCAAACAGACAACGGGCGAAAAGGCCTGGGCGCTCCTTGAGCAGAGCCAGAGTCTGATCAGCATCATTGTCAAGACGGGCCTTATCCACACGTCCCTGCCACGTAGAATATTCCTGCTTGTAGAACACGTCGAGTATCTTGGCCAGATGTTCCATCTCCTTCTTGCGAGAGTATTCTCCTAAGCGAAGGGCGCGGATCATACGAACCCACATACCACGTTTAGGATTCATATTCTCAGCAGCCTGATGAGCACTCATCGGCAGCCCATTCATCCACTTTGCCACACGTAGACAAGCCTTGCGATCGTACTTCAGCATCAGCTTCTTCTTCATCTCTGCTGCTGCATCGGCGCCACGGTCGAGTGGCCCCCAGATGTGAGAGTAGAGTTTTCGGGCATGAGCTACAAGTGTCTTTGGCTCAATGATCTGTACGTAACCGGTCTTCTCGTACCAAAGATAACGGAGCACGTCGGTAGGAGTCTTCAGAAGCTTTGCGGCCTCGTCGGCCTTGTCTTGAGCTACCAGGAGCTTGATGACAAGCATGGCTGTCTCCTTCATCGAAATCTCAGTATCGACAGGCAACGAGTATTGCTGGAGCAGTATCTCGAGCGAATCCTTCTGTGTGCCATCGAGCGGAGTGGCAGACGAGAGGAGGGAGGCAAAGACATTCTGCATGTCCTTTTCTGTGAAGAGGCGAAGTTCCTTGAGCTTGCTGCCTTGTCCTTTATAGACAAAGTCTGCAGTCTTGAACTGGGTGCCGCAGAACGGGCAGCCATTGTATCGTTCGATAGGGAAGGTGCCCTCTGGAATAAAGTGTCCGCAAGGCATGGTGGTTCCTTTCATGCCTGCATCTTTGAAATCAAATACATTAGCCACCCAGGTAATGAGATGGTCGATGGATGATTCTCCGGTTGGTACATCCCAACCCTTGACGAGTGGAGCCCAGTTTAGGTCAACACCCATCACCTCGTTGATGCACTCAGTAATTTCTGCCAACACGTTGGCCGATACAGCGTTAAGCGCATGCAGAAGCTCCTCGCTGACGCAGAAACCATTCTCCTTCAGGCGAGCTACGAATGCCATCACGGGTGCTGTAGCTTCCGAAGTCATGTTGATCTCCTCGCGATTGATGTCGAGGTAGAGTGCGCGATAACGCAAAGCAACTTTTGTCAAAGTCTTATTCATAACAGTTATAATTTAAAAGGTAATTGGCAAACATGGACAGATTACAAATCAGTTGCTTTAGAAGCGAGAAGTATGTTCACCTTGACCTTGTTAATAAAATTGAGGTAATTGGCTGACTGCGGCAGGGCTGCGAATCTTCTGCCTTATAATTGGTAGCAAGAGAAGTAAGCCAGTCTTGACCTCTAAGTAAATTTGAGATAATTGAGATACTACTTTCCCAGCTATTAACCGGGCGAAAAATCTCCAATGTTGAAGTAAGTCTCTCTTAGACCTCGTTGTTGTGCTGCGAGCAGGGCTCGAACCTGCGACCCTTAGTACCATAGTAGTATGTGATAATTAGTCCTTGAATGGAAATTCCATCACAAACAAACTAATGTTCTACCAACTGAACTACCGCAGCATGTATGAGAGGTAATTGATACAGCTATATGGAGCCTCTTTAGCGAATGATAGAAAGAAGTAAGCTGTTCTTGACCTTCTCATTGAGGTGCGGGCAGGATTCGAACCTGCAACCTGATGATAATAGTATGCCAACCTTGTCCGCAGTATTGCGGAAATTGGAAAACAGAACGCAAGCGCCTGCTCTATCCAGTTGAGCTACCGCACCAAAGTGGGATCCGGGTCGGAATCGAACCGACGACACAATAGGTAGTATGCGCTAATTGGCCTACAGTAGAGAGGAAATTTCAGCACAGAGCTATTTACTCTACCAACTGAGCTACCGGATCCATATATGTACGGCGGGCAGGATTCGAACCTGCATTTAACCATTAAAGAAGTAAGTGACTCTTGAGCCTCGAAAGGCAATAGAGAAACTGTACCGCCGCAGTTTGAAAAGACGGAAATTACAAATCTGAATAAGTAAAGCCCAAAGGAAGGGCCTGAGATCTCCAGAAGTAAGGTCTGTTTGGTCCGTCTTTCTTTTTTCTGGGTGCAAAGTTAATTGCACCTTGTTTCAAATCTTGGGACAACCTTTGAAAATTTTCACTTTTCAATGATTTTTCTTCGTTTTATCCCTTGATCACAGCAATCGGAAGGAGTTTTGTTTTCACTCGGATAAGATCCAACTCGTTCGCGATTACCTCTTCAATGTCCTTGTATGCTCCAGAGGCCTCCTGCATGTCGTCCTGGCAACGAATGGCGTGAACGATGCCTTTTGCTTCCAGTTGAGCTACCTCTTCGGCCATGTTTAGGGTGCGAATGGCCTCCTTTCTCGAAAGTGTCCGGCCAGCTCCATGTGAGCATGAACAGAAGGAGTCCGGATTGCCAAGTCCCTCTACGATGTACGAGGCTGTTCCTTGCGAACCAGGTATGATACCAGTCACACCTTCTCGAGCGAGAGTGGCTCCCTTGCGATGAACGATAACATCCTCACCAAAGTGATGCTCCATGGCGGCATAGTTGTGAGCGATATTGATCATCGGCTCAAACTCAATGCCCTTCAGCGAGTCGGCAATTACCTCCTCGATACGCTCCATCATGAGCTTTCGGTTGCAGAGAGCGAACTCAACGCAGTATTTCATCTCGTTCCAATACATACCGAACTCTCTGCTGCCTCGTGCAAGGAAGGGGAGACGTATTTCGGGTGGAACGACAGAGTGCCAGATCCTGTTCTGGTAAGCAGCCACCTCATTGTAGTAGTCGCCCACCTGCTTGCCCAGATTGCGTGAGCCCGAGTGAATCATAATCCACAAGTTGTCCTCTTCGTCCTTCTGCAACTCGATGAAGTGATTGCCACCACCCAGGGTGCCTACTTCATGACGAATAGAGTACTTGCGTCGGTTCACTACCTCCAGTTTCTCGATGTCGAACCCGGTAGGCAGGTATTTCTCGTCCTGAGCCTCCTCATGGTGCTCCATGCCGAGAGGAATACGCTTACGGATGCCTCTCATGATTTCCTTTCTCAGCACTTGCTGCGGAATCTCAGATACCTTCCAGTTCGTCTTTACGGCGCACATGCCGCAACCAATGTCCACGCCCACGGCATTGGGGATGACTGCATCTTTGCAAGCCAGCACACCACCGATAGGCATTCCCATACCTGCATGCACGTCTGGCATAATGGCCAGGTGATGGAAAAGGAAGGGAAGAGTGGTCAGATTCTCAATCTGGCGCATGGCAGTCTCGTCAACATTGTTCGTCCAGATCTTTACCGGGCGATTGTTAATGATCTTTACTTCCATTTTGTTTTCTTTTGATGGTTATACATATTTTAATTATGGTGGTGCCTTAGTTCAGTTTTCAACGCTAATTCAAGTTTGATTGGATGATGTTCCATTCTCGTCGAATTGCGGGTGCAAAGTTACAGATGCACTACGCAATCTTTCTGCGTAATACGAAAAAAGTTGCAAAAAATGATAAAAAAAGTGCGATTTTTAGGTACTACGCAAATAGGTTGCGTAGAAATTGTGTATCTTTGTGCCGTTAAAAGACAATAACTTGTAATTTTCAACGATTATGCCGGCCAACAAAAATGCTTTGATTCGTTACAAGACCATCGACAACTGCCTTCGCAACAAGTATCGCAGATGGA
This sequence comes from Bacteroidales bacterium, assembly GCA_030526445.1. Classification (GTDB taxonomy): domain Bacteria; phylum Bacteroidota; class Bacteroidia; order Bacteroidales; family UBA3663; genus Liminaster. The sequence goes on from JAUNCV010000064.1 coordinate 7,349, forward strand.
CACTTGAAGATCTTGTCGATGCATGTAGTGATGCACTCTATGATATGGAGGGTATTCGCAAGGGTGTCTCAGTCCGTACTGTCCAGGGCGATATTCAGATGATGCGTTCCGACAAGTTAGGCTATAATGCGCCCATCGAGGTCTATGACCACAAATATTATCGTTATGCAGAGGAGGATTATTCCATCGCCAACATGCCCCTTTCTCAGAACGATTATGAAGTGATGCAGGAGGCCGTGGATATGCTTCGTCAGCTGGAGGACTTCGATCAGTTCTCTGAAATGACAGACGTGGTGCGTCGTCTGCAGGATAAGTTGGCCATCAGCAAGGGCAACCGTAAACCGGTCATTCACTTCGATAGTGTGCCGAACCTGAAAGGACTAAAGCTACTTAATCCTCTTTATAATTATATAGTACATAAGCAGACAGTTCGGGTCATGTACCAGTCGTTCAACGCAACAGAACCAACAGAGTACATTTTCAGCCCCTATATTCTGAAAGAGTTCCGCAATCGTTGGTTCCTTTTCGGATGCAAGGTGACCGACCATCGACTCTATAATCTGGCCCTTGACCGCATTGTAAGTGTGGAACCACACGATGCTCCCTATTACGAAAATCCAGAGTTCGACTCAGAACGTTTCTTCGATGATGTGATCGGAGTGAGCAAGAACCTACACGATACTCCTCGTCGTGTCAAGTTCTGGGCTAATGCTGAGCAAAGTAAATACATCAAGACCAAACCGATTCATCCATCGCAAAAGCTCAAGAGCGAGAACCCCGAGGACGGCAGTTGTGTGTTTCAAATTGAGGTCTGCATCAACTTCGAGATGTATTCAGTCTTTATGAGTTATGGCCCTGGTGTAAAAATCATCTATCCTCATTTTGCAGTATCATACATGAAAGATAAACTACGTGAAGCAGCTGCTTTGTACGATACGATAGTCTAAAATAATAGGTCAGTAGTTTGTTTGCTACTGACCTTTAATTTTTCTCTGCCCTTTTTTAGACATCCAGAACCTATAAAGTGGACACTTTGGCCCACATTACTGACCATTTGTCCTCTAATGATAACAAGATGGCAGTAATATTGGTTTGGCACACGACTTGCATGTGAATGGGTGAACGCGAAACGAAAGCTAAGCCTCAAAAAGCAAAGCATCGCACAACGTCCAGAATGAATGTTTAACAATTAAATTTTGTACAATTATGTTACCAATGATTTCAACAATGAACAATCAGAACTGGTTCCCATCTTTGTTCAACGATTTCTTCGACAACGACTTCTGGATGACCACTCGTAAGAACAACGTAACTGCTCCTGCAGTCAATGTCAAGGAAGATGTTAAGGCTTATACTATGGAGTTTGCTGCTCCTGGTATTAAGAAGGAGTATTGCCGCATCAATCTCGATGCCGATGGCAATCTGCTCGTAGCCATTGAGAATAAACTCGAGCACAAGGAGGAGGACAAGAAAGAGCATTACCTCCGCCGTGAGTTCAGCTACTCTAACTTCCAGCAGAGTTACAAGTTGCCTGACAATGTAATCAAAGAGGAGATTGCCGCCAAGGTCGAGGATGGCGTACTCACCATCACCTTGCCTAAGACCACCAAGGAGACCGTCAAGGAGAATCAACGTCAGATCGCAATCTCATAAAGCATTAAGCTCATAATATGAATGCTGCCTGCCTCACTAATCTGAGACAGGCAGTTTCTTTTTCTTGTTTCTCAATTCGATCATGGCCTCGTGTGCCATTCGGTTTGTCTCTGTCAAAAGATGATACTTATGGAAGGGGACGAGCTTGACCTCAACAGAGTGATGCTTCTCCTTCAACCTTCTGCACTCATTGATTAAATCTGGATTGGCAGATTTCTCGTTGGGTTCTCGGTCGAAGTTCTGCTGGATATAGGACACATTAGTCAGAAATACGATGTTAGAGCCTTCCTGGAGCGACTCCATGGCATGAATCATGGCTGAGAGGATCATGCGGAACTCAGTCGTATGGTCATCAGAGGTCACGTAGGTCTCTATGATTTCATCGTTCAGCATCATGGTGTAGGCGCCTCCGCTGCAACGCTCCTCGTGCCCATAATCGCAAGAGCCAGCTACCCAGACGTAATATACGTCCGGAGTCATCTTCATCTTATGTTCTTTCTGTTGCTTCATGTTTATAGTTCTTCGAATGCTTTCAAGAGCAGCTTCATGCCCTCAGTTGCACCTGTCTTGAAATGAACAAATCCCAGGTCGTCGCATTTAGGCATGGCTCCTGGATCTATTACGAATTTTGGAATAAGATGGTGGGCATAGTTGATAAAGCTGGCTGCTGGATAAACCTGGAGAGAGGTGCCAACAACAACGAAGATGTCAGCCTTGCTAACAATGTCTATGGCAACATCCATGCTATCAACATATTCACCAAACATGACTATGTAAGGACGCATCTGTGCTCCGTCCTCAGTCTTATCTCCAACCATGATGGGAGTAGTAAGAGGATATTCCTTCACACAAGTAGTGCGATTGTCCATCGAACAGACTTTTCTAAGTTCTCCGTGGATGTGAATGACATTAGTGGAACCAGCTCTTTCATGAAGGTCATCAACATTCTGGGTAATGACTGTGACCTCATGTTCCTTTTCGAGTTCTGCTATTAGTCTATGTGCCTCATTAGGTTCAACTTCTGCAAGTTTCTTCCTTCTCATATTGTAGAAGTCCAGGCACTTTTGAGTCTCTTCATACAGACAATCTGTGCTGGCAAGGTACTGGAACTCCTCTTTCGTCCAGAGTCCATCCTTACCTCTGAAGGTACTTAGTCCACTCTCGGCGCTTATGCCAGCACCGGTCAAGAAAACAATATGCTGTCTTGTCATAGTTTGTCAATATCTTCTGGTTCGACAACCTTGATGCCATTATTCGCCAGGAGTTCTGCAAGCACACCTTTGCCATGAATCAACTGCTTGGAGAAGGTTCCGTCATATATTTGCTTGCAACCGCAACTTGGGCTTCGGGGCTGCAGGATAGCCAATTCAGTTCCTTCTTTGAGGGCAATATCCAAGGCTATCTGCGCACCTTTTCGGAACTCTGCATCTACGGATTCTCCTGCTGTATTGGTCACGACTCCATTTACAATCTCAGCCGGTAGGCGAGGAGTTGAAAGTCCGCCCATCTGCTCAGGGCATACG
>JAUNCV010000239.1 GCA_030526445.1 Bacteroidales bacterium
GTTACCCACTGATACACAGCCACGCCGCCACGATACACGCCCTTGCCGGCATAATACACACCACAACCCATCAGCGTCACCACCGAGATGAGAAAGCACCACCCCACTATTCGGCGGGGCAGTGCACTGAGATGCCAATACCACTGCTCTATGCCACGCAGGACACAGAACAGTGCTTGGTTTATTTTTGAGAAAATACTTCTTCCTCTTCTCATTATTGATTAGTGGTGGAACAGACGAACGCCGGTGAAGGCCACAGTCATGTTATACTTGTCGGCAGTAGCAATAACATTGTCATCGCGCACCGAACCACCAGCCTCGGCAATCCACTCTACGCCGCTCTTGTGAGCGCGCTCAATGTTGTCACCGAATGGGAAGAATGCGTCCGAACCAAGAGCCACGCCCTTGAGCTGCTTGAGCCACTCTTTCTTCTCCTCGAGCGTCAATACCTCTGGCTGCTCGGTGAAGAAGTTCTGCCAAGCGCCGTCGCGAAGCACGTCATCATGCTCCTCTTCTGAGATATATACGTCGATAGTATTATCGCGATCTGCACGACGAATGCCCTCCTTGAATGGCAGGTTCATTACCTTTGGATGCTGACGCAACCACCAGATGTCGGCCTTGTTACCAGCCAGACGGGTGCAGTGAATGCGGCTCTGCTGACCAGCGCCGATACCAATTGCCTGACCATCCTTCACATAGCAAACCGAGTTACTCTGGGTGTACTTCAAAGTGATGAGTGCAATCACGAGGTCACGACGTGCCTCTGCTGGCAACTCCTTGTTCTGGGTAGGAATGTTCTCGAAGAGTGCGTCGTCGTTGAGGTTAATCTCGTTACGGCCCTGCTCGAAGGTCACACCAAATACCTGCTTCTTCTCAACAGGAGCTGGCTTGTAGGCTGGGTCAATCTGGATAACACAATAGGTACCCTTACGCTTGGCACGAAGAATCTCGAGTGCCTCCTCCGAGAAGCCTGGAGCAATAACACCATCCGAAACCTCGCGGTTGATGAGCTTAGCGGTAGCAGCATCGCACTCGTCAGAGAGAGCAATGAAGTCGCCGAAGCTTGACATGCGGTCAGCACCACGGGCACGCACATAAGCGGTAGCCAATGGGGTGAGCTCATAGTCATCTACGAAATAGATCTTCTTGAGAGTTTCGCTAAGTGGCAAACCTACAGCAGCACCAGCAGGGCTGACGTGCTTGAATGAGGTTGCAGCTGGCAGACCGGTAGCAGCCTTGAGCTCCTTGACCAACTGCCATGAGTTGAAGGCATCGAGCAGGTTGATGTAACCTGGACGGCCGTTCAGCACGGTGATAGGGAGATCCTGACCGTCCTCCATGAAAATACGTGAAGGCTTCTGGTTAGGATTGCATCCATACTTCAATTCCAGTTCGTTCATATTTACTATTCGTTAATAAATGAAATGCTTTGTTTGTGGCCGCAAAGATAACACATTATTTAATAATGTCCAAATTTTTCGTGCACCATTTCTTTTTCCGGCTCGCTATTTTATTCTCATTGTGTCTTTTTGATACATCATTTCTTGCTGCAATGGAAACATTTATTCCCGAAACGGCAAAGATTTTGCCCTATAATTGGCCTATTTGCCGAAAAACATTATCTTTGTGGCCAACATAAATAACCAAATCTTTTTCCCCAATATGAAAAAAACTA
>JAUNCV010000065.1 GCA_030526445.1 Bacteroidales bacterium
AGATACTTGACCTGCTGGTTGAAGTCGGGGCGATTGAAGACGCCATTGGCAATAGTGTGCACATCCATGCCGAAGAGTGCGCCCGAGAAAGTGCCTATGTAGCTGAATTTGTCGAGGTTAGGGAGAGCAGACTCCCATGTCTGACGTCCACCCCACGAAAGTCCGGCCATGGCACGATTGTTACGGTCGGCCTTGGTGCGGAAGGTCTTGTCGATCATAGGAATAAGATCGGCAATCAGCGCCTCATTGAAGCTCTTGCCATAGCTCTCGTAAGTGGTGCCGCCATAGCCAAATGGAGCCTGTGTGTCGCCACTCTCCATAACTAGAATCATAGGCACACATTCGCCTGAGGCAATCATGTTGTCGAGAATGAAGTTGGCACGGCCCTGCAGGCTGCTCCAGCCGGTCTCGTCTTCGCCCATGCCATGCTGCAAGTAAAGCACAGGATACTTCTTCTTGCCCTTCTCATAGTCGGCAGGCGTATAAACCATGGCATGGCGCCACTGCTGCTGGCTTTCGGCCCAGTAAGTGATGCTTCGAACCTGACCATGAGCGGTCTCTTTGCTTGGACGATACCAGTTACCCTCTTCACCTTCAGGCACTTCTATGCCACCTGCATAGCGGTTGCAGCCGAAGAAACTTGTGGTCTTTAGGTCGATGACCGACATGCCATCGGCAATGAGGAAGTAGTAGTGGAAACCTACGACGAGCGGATCGGTCACACACGAGAAGTTGCCTTGAGCATCCTTCTCCATGGTGTACTTTTTGCTGCAGATATCTACGACAAGTTCCTTGGTCTGAGGCTGATGGATATTAAAGTAAACGCGGCCCTCCTTATCGATGCGAGGGAAGTCGGCACCATCAATGTTGGTTTCGGCAGGCTGAGTCTTGGCGATAATCTCTTGCATAGTAGCGGGTTTCTCATCAGCGCGATAGAACTGCCACCAGTCAAAATTGAAGAGCGGATTGCTCTTATTGCCCGAGAAGGTGAAATAGAGATCGTGAATGCCACGCACCTTTTTTACTTCGGCATTGAGCGTTACCCAATGTTCTGGGCCACCGGTCACAGGCACATCGAACTGAGCAATAACCTCACCCTCACGACTATCGATGCGCACTTCGAGCACACCGCCGAAACCAGGACTGGCTACCGAAGCTTGCATCACGGCAGGTGCCTCGTTGCCGAAATCGACCGAACGAACCAAGACTGCATCGCCATGGTGAATCTGGGTGAGATAAACGCCCTTCTTGTTGAGCTTGGTGCCTTTCTCAATCATAGGTCCACCAGGACGAGTAGGAATCTGCTGCCACTTAACCTCGCAGGTGCTTACGCCATCATGATATACCGACTTTACGCCCCACGAGTTGGCCATGGTGGTAGCGGTCTGACGCTTGTAAGGATTGAGGTGTTCAAGTGGCTCGATAGCAGGACAATCGAGCCAGTAAGGCAACTGCTCGATGGTGCCGTCGGCACGATAATACATCTCGGCACCCGAAACGCTTCGACGCTCAGAGTGCTCCTGAGTTTCGCGACGGAGAATGTCGTAATTCAGGCCAAAGCAGTAATTATGACCACGATAGCTAATAATTCCGGGATGATTACCACGGGTGCGAGGAGTTGGCGCCATGATATAATCGACCCACTTCCATGGACCCGTTGGCTTATCGCTCATAGCATAGCCGATAGCTTCAGGACAACAGGTTGAGGCAAAGGCCAGATAATACTTTTTCTCGCCCTTGTCGTTATTGCGATACCAGAACCATGGGCCCTCCTGATAGTTCTTGAAAGCCCAGTTCTTGCGAGTCTTGTGATCTTTGTACTGATTCATATCGATGCGAGCTCCTGGTTCGGTGACAGGACGCATCACACCATCGCGTGGGTCGAGCACAAGAATTGGGCCATCGGTCGAAATCATGTCTTTGTTCAGCTTGATGCAGTAGGTATGCGGATTGCCCCAATACATATAGGCCTGACCATCTTCGTCAATGGCAACGGCTGGGTCGATATCATCCCAATGTTCGCTCTGCCATACGAGTGGCTTGCCAATAGGGTCTTTGAACGGACCATAAGGTGAATCGGCTACCAACACGCCAATACCATTGCCGTGGAGAGGGCAGTACATGTAGAACTTGCCATCGCGCTCCACCACATGAAGCGCCCAGGCACCCACATCGCGGCTGCGCCACTTGAAGTCCTGCAGCGAAGCGACAGCGCCATACTCTTTCCAGTTGACCATATCGGTCGAGGTATAGAGCAACCAGTCCTGCATCTCGAAGTTCCAGCCACGGGCATAATCTTCGTCGTGAGTGACATAGAGGTAACAGGTATCATTATAGACCATAGGAGCGGGATCGGCCGTAAACTTGGTCTGTATCACAGGCTCTTGCGCCATAGCTGAGGCAGCCATCATAGCGCCTGACAAAAGAAGAATGTGTTTCATATATAATAGGTATTTTAGTGTTCGTAGCGGAACCAATCCACATCCACGTAGCCACCCTTCTGCTTGGTGCAGTAGTTGAAGATGGCAAACTTGGTGCCCATGAAGAACTTGCGGTAGTCGAAGCGCATACGGAAATCACCACCAATCTGCTTCCAGTTCTTGCCCTGATCGGTGCTATACCAGAAGGTTGCATTGTCGTTGTGGCCTGGCTGGAAGTCGCCTGTAATCTTGAGGCAGACATTCTTGCCCGAAATCTTCACACGGGCAATCTCCTGGCGTTCAATACCGGTAATAGCATGCTCCTGCGTGGTCATCTCGACCACCTCATGAGTGAGTACGAGCTCGGTCTTGCCACCATTCTTCTCGATGGTGAGGATACCCGAATGGCCATTGAAGGCTGCAAAGCCGGCACGGTCGCCATCCTTCATCTTGCGGATATCGATCGATACTGCACCTGCACAGGTTGGGCCCTCCATACGCTGAGTAAGAGTATTGCGTGCATCGTACAATGACTTGGCAGGGATAGAGGTCTTAAGACGCAGGTAGCCAGGGCGTTCGGTCATGCTCCAAGCCTCCTTCACTGGATTATGATTCCACTGCCAGAGAGGCACATTGGTGTTCATAGTTGATTCGACACCGAACTCATCGCTCTTCACAATACTGATGTAGCCATCCTTATTGACAGTTGAGAGTCGCTCTGGCTCGCGAGCAGGCGTTGGTTCCTCAACACGGAGTGTCATAGTCTCTGGCACCTTGCCCTCTTCGAGTGTGCCAATCATTGGCCAACCATCAATCCAGTTGCAGGGGTTGAGGGTCAACGAACGGCCTACACCGCCACGATCCTGGAAGATGACGCCATACCACTCGCCATTCTTGCCATCGACCACCGTACCCTGGCCTACATAGTTCCATCCGCCGAACTTGCTCTTGAGAATAAGTTTCTTCTCGTATGGACCCTCGATGTTCTTGCTGCGGTAAGCCACCTGACAGCGACCGGTCTGTGGCCAGCCAATCATCGAGAGATAATACATACCATCGTGCTTGAAGGCACGGCTACCCTCGAGCAAACCCTGAGGCATGCCCTCACGGGTGTTGAGTGTACGCTGTTCGAAGGTTGGGTCCTGTGCTGTAAGGTCCTCGGTAAGACGAGCCAACTGCACGGCACCACCATTGAAGAAGACGTAGCAACGGTCATCTTTATCGTCGAAAAGCAACGAAGCATCGTGATAATGAGGCAGTCGGGCATGAAGAGTCCAACCCTTGGCAGGGTCGTCGGTCTTGTAGAGCCAAGACTTGTGAGGGGCATCGTTGGCCGAGAAGAGAATCCAGAAGGTTCCCTTGTGGTAACGAATAGAGGTTGCCCACTGACCACGGCCGTAAACAGTTCCGAGCGCCACATTGCCTTCGCCAAAACCACAGCCGCCATCGTTGGTGCCCTCAGCACCTTTGCCTATCATCCATGGGGTTTCCATATCGTAGCGAGGAGTGTCGTGAATCTCGTCGAACACATACGAGACAGTCTCCCAGGTCACAAGATCGCGGCTTCGCATCACAGGGCAACCTGGCATCAGATGCATGGTGGTCGAAACCAAATAATAGAAATCGCCTACGCGGATGATGTCTGGATCGGGTACATCGGCCCACATCCAGAGGTTATTCACAGTCTTGGTCTCAGGAGCCTTACCACCCGGATAGACAACATCATATTCACTTTTCTGCTGTGCGAACAAAGAGGTGCCACACAAGAGAGAGAATGCAAGAATAAGGGATTTTTTCATAATTAGAAAATGAGATATATGAGTGTGTCATCCCTCGACAAGCTCAGGATGACATTTTTTTGATTAGTTGATCAGGTAAATCTTTGTCACGCCATTGTAAGTTGCCTTGACTGTAGCACGACCAGCATTGACTTTGCTCACTTCGAACTTCACCTCTGGCGAGTTAGCAGAAACCTTAATGGCCGAATTATCGTTCATGCGAGCATAGAGCTGATAGTGGTCGTTCTGGGTGTAACCATTGCGGTCAGATGAAAGCAAGGCCTCTTTTGGCATAACGAGATTGGTGCCATCGACAGTAATAGTAACCTCAGGTACGAAAGGTGCCTTTGGTGCCTCCATACCGCTCTTTGAGAAGCTGATGCCGTGCAAATCACAGAGACCGAATGGACGAGGATTCTGCATTGGGCGTCCCCAACGTGGCATCTCAGGCGCCTTCACCTCTGGACCTTCGACCACAAGATAAATAGCATGTTTGCCTGCGAGACCCTCGACCTGAGGAACCTTGGCCGACACCATGGTGCGAGTGCCACGCTTCATGGCAGGCACTTCGATGACCGCAATCTCCTTGCCATTGTGCACATTATTATTATAAGCGCCATCGAGCATCACATGAATCTTGAACGCCTTGTCATCAACACCAGCAGAGAGGTCAATGTTGATGGTAGTGCCATCGCCTACCTTGGCACCCTGGAATGCTTTACAGCCTTTGGTGTCCTGAGCAAGTCCGCCAAAACCAAAATACTTGTAGCCGAGAATAGCTCCATTCTTGAGACCGGCACAATCCATAGTGTTGTTCCAGATGTCGCGCTGGTCTTGCATAGCATTGTTATCGTTGATGAATGCCACAAGGCCCGCAGAATAATACTTATAAGGATCGAGGCCAAAGATCTGGAAGCCCTCGGAAGTCACCTCGGCACCAGTGTAATGGTCGCCATTGGCAGCTTGAGCAGTCCACTCCTTGTTTGGAGCATATTCATCATATCCCACAATGCGCACCTGTCCGCCCTTGGCTACAGACTTCTTGTCCCACTCAATCTTGACAGGAGCAACCATGGCCTGACGGGCATTGCCGAAGCCGCGTGGTGGACGATGGTAGAAGACATACCACTGACCATTGATCTCCTGGAGTGAACCATGTGTGTTATGAGCAAAGTTGCCTGTTGTGAGTGCCGAACCATCTTCGTTGAGCACTACACCACGGCTATCGACCAACACACCACCCGAACGCCATGGGCCAAGCGGAGAGTCGCCATAAGCATAACGAAGAGCAGAGTTGGTAGAGCCCAAACCATAGTCAGGACCACTGTAGCCAGAGAAGACCATTACATATTTGTTGCCCACCTGACGGATTGACGATGCCTCGAAGAAATTAAACTCACCTGGATTCTGCCCCTTGTAAAGAGCTGGATACTGGGTACCTTCTGGGTCGCGCACCTCGCCATAACGTGCAGAGGCTGGAATGAAGTAATCGTGAATCTGGGTGCCAGGACGAACCGAATACATGGTCTCCTGGTCAAGTTCTGCCGCAGTAGAGTGCTGGAAACCATAGAACACATAGGCACGGAAGCCCTTCTTATAATCAGGGTCCTTCTTATTGGTGACTGGCTCAATAAATACCGATGGGTCGAAATCGATCATCGAACCCTCGACACACTGGCGCTGGTCTTCGGTCAGATTGATTGGAGTGAATGGTCCGTTAGGACGATCGCCCTTACAAACCATAGGTACACGACGCCAGCCACGAGAGTGTGGATAGAGATAATATACCTTCTTGCCATTCTCCTTAACCTCAACAAGGTCTGGAGCGAACATTGTGTCCCACTGTCCATCAACATAATGAGTGAAGATAGCGCCTTCGTCGCGCCAATCTGAGAGATCCTCAACAGGAGCAGACCACATGCGAATATCTGGACCGCAATAGCCGGTGTTCTTCACATCGTGCGAACCAATAATATAGGCACGATACTTGCCTGGCTGGTCAGGATCTTCGAATACACGAGGTTCGCCATCAGGCAGGTGCTCCCACAAAGGAAGATAAGGGTTTTGCGCCTGAAGAGCGCAGGTGGCTGCCAGCAACACAGCCGAAAGAAGAGCTTTTTTCATTGTTGTGTATGTTAGAGTTTTACAGATTTATTAACATTGATAATATATTCATAAAGGCCAAGTTCTTCATATTTCTTGCTGGCCTTTTTGCCCTTGAGTGGCGACTTGGTTCGTACAATAACTTTGTTCGAAGCCTCTTTGACACTCTTTGAAACAACTGCCGAAGAGAGCTGTCCACTCTCCCACTGGAGCGAAACCTCATAGCCACCACGGGCACGAAGACCAGAAACACTTCCCTGTGCCCAAGCCTCAGGCAAGGCAGGAAGCAAATAGATGACTGGCGTACTGCCCTTGGCTCCGTCATATTCGCTCTGCATCAACATCTCAGCAATGCCAGCAGTAGCACCGAAATTGCCATCAATCTGGAATGGTGGATGCGCATCGAAGAGATTTGGGAAGGTTCGGCCATCAGGATACTTATGCTCAACGCCCTCGTTAGGCAAGAGTCGAAGCATATTACTGATAATGGTGAAAGCATGATTGCCATCGAGCATGCGTGCCCAAAAGTTGATTTTCCAGCCCAAACTCCAGCCTGTGGCCTGATCGCCACGCTGATTGAGAGTCACGCCCGAAGCGCGCCAAAGCTCTGGGGTAGAGATAGGAGAAATCTGGTGTGAAGGATAGAGCCCATAGAGATGCGAGATGTGACGATGCTCATTCTTTGGGTCATCAAGGTCTTCAATCCACTCTTGCAACTGACCATACTGGCCTACCTGCATAGGTGGCAACAAAGCAAGTTTCTCGGCTACTGCAGCCTGGAACTCCTTATCTTTGCCCAAAATCTTAGCAGCCATCATGGCCTGTGTCAAAGCATCGCGTACAATCTGATTATCCATAGTGCAACCCGCTGTCACAGGACTCTGCTTGCCCATACCGCCCTGTTCAGGGCTCACTGAAGGGGCAATGACCCAATAGTTCTTGCCACCGATGTTTCGGCCTAACTGACTGTCGGCAGGAATAGGCTTCATGAAGTCAAGATAGAACTCTGCGGCACCCTTAAGAATAGGGTAATATTCGGCCAGGAATTGCTTATCGAGCGAATAGAGGTAATGCTCCCAAAGATGAGTGGTAAGCCAAGCGCCACCATTGGGAAACATGCCCCAGAATGCACCATCTACAGGGCCCGCAATACGCCAGAGGTCGGTATTGTGATGAGCCATCCAGCCCTTGCAGCCATACATCTGCTGAGCGGTAATGGCACCCGTTTGACTCAAGTCCTTTATCATCGAGAAGAGAGGCTCATGGTTTTCGGCCAAATTGCAGACCTCTGCTGGCCAGTAGTTCATCTCAGCATTGATATTGATGGTGTACTTTGAGTCCCATGGCGCAAACTGCTTATCGTTCCAGATACCTTGCAAGTTGGCAGGTTGTCCGCCCTGCTGCGATGCACTAATGAGCAAATATCGTCCATAATTGAACAAAAGCGACACCATATCCATGTCCTGACTGCCATAGAAGCGGTCGAGACGCACGTCGGTTGGCAACAAACAATTCTCGTTGGCTTGACCCAACTGCAATTTTACTCGTCCATACTGCTTCGTGTAAGCTGCTTCGTGACGAGCCTTGAGTTGATCATAACTATAGTTGGCTGCAGCCGAAAGATTCTGTTCGATGCGCGCCATAGCGTTGGCCGAAACATCATTATAGTTCTTATAGTTGGTAGCAGCACTCACCAGGATGGTGGCTTCGGTAGCACCCGAGATAATGAGATTACCCCAACCGCCTCGCACCTTGCCATCGGTCTTCACCTCGGTCTTGCACTTGGCTGTAAGAGCCGCTTTGATGCCCTCATGTTCAACACCTTGAATGGTAGCAACCAATGCGTTACCCTGCACCTCTGTCTGGATAGGCAAAGCACAGTTATGGCTGAGTGTGAAGCTAAGAGCTCCAGGCTTATCGGCCTGAAGGCGAATAGCCACAACACTATCGGCCAACGAGGCAATCACTTCGCGTGTATAAGTGACACCCTTATAACTATAAGTGGTGATGGCATTGGCCTGATCGAGCATAAGCTGACGCTTGTAGTTCTGCACTTCATCGTGACCGAAGTTGAGTTTCAGGCTTCCAAGTGTAAGATAGCGCTGACCATGTGGACCCTTGATGAACTCGCGGTTGATGAGGTCCTCGGCCTCTTTTTCTCGGTCAGCATAAATGAGATTGCGCACCTCTTCGAGATGCTCTCGGGATGTGTTCGAGTTGTTATTGTGCGGTCCGCCACTCCAGAAGGTCTCTTCATTGAGCTGAATCTCTTCAACCTCAGTTCCGCCAAACACCATGGCACCCATGCGAGAGTTACCAACTGGCAAAGCCTCGAGCCAGCATGATGCAGGTGCATCATACCACAGTCGCTGGTTCTGCCAGGTTGCCAATGGAGTGGTACCAAACTGCCACCAGTCGAAGTTGAAAAGTTTCGGACCTTTGCGGCCTTTGAATACGAAATAGAGATCATGAACACCGGTAACAGACTCTTTGACAAAAGCGCTTGTGGTCTGCCAGGTTTCCCAACCACCGGTAGTTCCTTGTTCGATTGTGGCAATCTGTTTGCCTTGCAATGAGTCGAGGCGCACCTCAATCTGACCACCGCGCAGGGCCGAAGCCAATCGGGCAGAGAAAGTGGTAGGAGCAGTCTCTCCAAAATCCACTTCGCGCACCTTGAGCCAGTCTCCATTATGAATCTCGCTGATGTAAACACCAGTCTTGGCATGCTCCTCACTCTTCAATCCTTTTGAGAAAGCCATGGTTTCGGCCTCAACACGCTGATAAGGGTTGAGGGTGCCGAGTGGCTGTGTAATGCCTTCGCGTGTAGGATGAATGATTGGGAAAGAGCCATCTTCGTTATACTGGAACTCCTCGACGGCACAGGCACGACCGAAGCCGCCGCCCAGCCAGCCGTTGTGGTAGAAGAAATAGCTGTGACCTTTGTAGTCGATGACACCACAGTGATTGGTAAACGAATCGGTACCTACTTCGCCCGTCTCAGAGTTGCTGCTGCTCTGTGGCATGATGGTGCCTGCATACTTCCAGGGACCAAGAGGACCGCTGGCAGTACTATAAGCAATGTGTTCGGGCACACCACCTGCAGCATAAAGCATATAATACTTACCACCACGTTTCGAGATCCAAGGGCCCTCGGTGTAGATATCCTTATACTTTGGCATCTCTTCGGGCTTCAAGCCCTTCTCCTGCATCATTCTTCGACGAGCATGCATGCTTGGACCTCCAAAGTCCTCTTCGTTCATCTCAAAATGCTTCACTTCGTCCTTGAGCGAAATCATATCTTCGTTGAGCTCCACATAATAGAGTTCGGGATTACCCCAATAGAGGTAAGCACGACCATCGTCATCGACCAATACAGTTGGGTCGATATAGTCCCAGCTGCCCTCATAGAGTGGCTTGCCAATAGCATCCTTGAACGGACCGGTAGGCGAATCGCCCACAGCCACACCGATGGCCATAGTGTTGGTAAGCTTGCTCACGGCACAAATGTACCAATAGAACTTGCCATTGCGCTCACAGAGCTGAGCAGCCCAGGCACGGTCATTAGCCCACTTGAAGTCTTCGAGAGCAAGTGGTGAACCATGGTCGGTCCAGTTGACCATATCGGTAGTGCTATAAACTCGCCACTCTTGCATCCAGAAGAAGTCGGCCTTGTCCTCGTCATGACCGGTATAGACATAGAGAGTGCCATCGTGCACAAACGGAGCTGGATCGGTTGTCTGCTGCGTCTGTACAAAAGGATTCTGTGCCTGAATTGTACCTGCTGCGCTCATGGCCGCAAGGCTAAACATTGTGCCAAAAAATTTTTTTTGTGCTTTCATATTTCGTGTTATGTTTTGTTACAAAAGAAGGTGGCTATAAGTTGAAACATTTGCCGCTGCAAAGATACTTACTATAGTAAGAACTGCCAAATAAAAACATAACAAACTTCCTTTTATAATGTATCATGGTACAATTGTAATGTAACAAATGTTTCTTGATTTGTATCATTCTATCTTTTCTGCCGAAAGAACGAACAGCTAGAGCCTTGTTTCTCTACTTTCTTTCTTCTGGTTCCGCACTCATCTTTCCCCTCTATCCTACACTCCTCTATCCTTATTCTTCCACCATTCTTTCTTCGCTCATCCTATAGAGATGCTCCATCGTTTCTCAATCGATTCTACATCGTTGGTCCATCGATTC
>JAUNCV010000240.1 GCA_030526445.1 Bacteroidales bacterium
GTGAAACGTCATTTGGACAACTACGTAATTCATGCGGTGAGTCTGATTGGCGGTAGTAAACTGAGCCTTAGTACCGATGCTGGTTTAGTGATTTATGATTATGAAAATCAAGATACACAGCTTTTTACTACAGCGCAGGGTTTGCCTAGTAATGCTATTTATGCTACTGTTCCTGTTTCAGACAACGAACTTTGGGTAAGTAGTAATCGTGGCCTCAGTCGTGTTCGTCTGAAGGAGCAAGAAGTAAGTAATTATAATATCTATGACGGATTGCAGAGCAATGAATTCTATAAAAATTCATACTTGTCCGATGCTGATGGCAGACTCTGGTTCGGTGGCATGGAGGGTATCACTTATTTTAATCCTAAAGAAGTGGGAAATAGCACGCTTTCGTTTGAAGTGCGTGTGACTCAGCGCCGTGAAAACAGTCTTGAGATGGCTGTAGTTCCTTTGCTTTATACTCATCGTGCGCGTTACAGTTATTCGCTCAATGGTCAAGAGTGGATTGATTTGCCAGCAGGTGTTAATATTGCTACGTTGCCTTATCTCAGCTCGGGGAGCCAGACTTTTCGCTACAAGGCATCAGTTGATGGAGTGTTATCCGAGGAAAAGACTCTGAAGTTTCTTGTCCCTTATCCTTGGTATCTGCAGTGGTGGTTTCTCTTGCTTTGTCTTGCTGTTGCTATTGCGGCAGCCTTTGAACTCTCGTTGCATTTGCATCAGCGTCGTCACGACAAAGCAAGTTTGGCGCGTCATGAGCAATTACAAGCTATCAATGATGCTAAGCTGCAGTTCTTTACAAATATTTCGCACGAGATTCGCACGCCAATGACTCTTATTGTGAGCCCTTTGCAACGACTTATGGATGAAGATAAAGATGTGAATCGCCAGCATAGTTATAAACTTATGCAGCGTAGTGCTAATCGCATCTTGGGCTTGATTAACCAGTTGCTCGACCTTCGAAAGATTGACAACAATGAGATGAAACTGCTTTGTGCAGAAACCGATCTTGCGGCATATCTTGAGGAACTTGTCTCAGACTTCAGTGAGGTGGCGGATATGCGTCAGCAAAAACTTAGTTTTGTCTCGAAAGTAACACCAGGACTTAGGGCATGGGTCGATGTTGATAACTTTGACAAGATTGTAGTCAATCTGCTAAGCAATGCATTGAAATATACACCACAAGAGGGTTCTATTACAGTACGTCTCTGTGAACAACGTCCTACGGTAGAATTTCCTCAGGGTTCCTATACTATCACGGTGGCTGATACAGGTATTGGTATCGCCCCAGAAGATAGAGCTCATATATTTGAACGTTTCTATCAGGTACGAAATAGTAAGGGAAAGTATGGCACAGGAATTGGTTTGCATTTGACACAAACACTGGTAAAGATGCATCGAGGCACCATCGAGGTTGGCAACAACCCAGACGGACCGGGCACTATCTTTGTGGTTACATTGCCTTTGGGTGGTCTATTCCTTGCTCCGGATGAGCGCAGCTTGCAAAACAAGATGCCTCAGGCAAAGAATGAGGAAAAGGCCCCTGATACCACTTCAATAGCCGCAGCTTCGCTCACAAATGATAAAGAGGAAAAGAACACAGGAAAGCATTTGACGCGCAAGCATGTGCTCGTTGTAGATGACGATGACGAGATACG
>JAUNCV010000066.1 GCA_030526445.1 Bacteroidales bacterium
CCTCATGGCACTGGCATTGGTGTTGGGTGGCACGGGCCTCTTCACTTCGTGCAGCGAAGACAATGACCCATTCATCACCGCTACCGAGGACGATTATCCACGCATCCTTCAGCCTTGGTTCGGCGAGTGGGAGAATGGTGTTCCACCGGTTTACAAAACCATCACCCGCGACATGACATACGTTGACTCTGTCACCGTTACCCCAGCGCTTTACACCACCGTTAAGTGGTTCATTGACAGCGTAGAAGTCGAGACTGGCAAGTGCATCAGCAAGCAGCTCTTGGCGGGCGAGTATCTGCTCCAGATTGTTGCCACCACTACCAAGGGCCTCAGCACTTCGCGCACCGGTATCCTCGTTGTCAACGCACTTCCTGAAGACCCTGCTTTGGCCACCGATATCAAGTCGCGTTGGTTCAATCCTGGTAAGACCAAGACCATCGAAGGTGCCAATCTCGAGAAGGTTACCGCTGTGCTCATTGGTGATGAGTTGGCTGAAGACTTCGTTAACAATGGCAGCAGCCTCACCTTCACCGTGCCAGCCAATGTGCCTGTAGGCGAGCAGAAGATTATCCTTGGCGAAGGCACCGACCTCTATGGTTGCGGTGTAGCCAATGTTACCAACGAAGAGTGGGTTGAGCCAGGCATCCAGCAGATTACTCTCTGGAGTGGCGCACAGGTTGCTAACTGGGGCGATGCTAATGTATTCCTTTCGGCCGAAGAGATTGCTCAGGTTCCTGTTGGCACCGCCATCTGCCTCGAGTTTAACTTCCCAGCTGCCGACTACTATGCACTCCGCATCACCAACAGCGACTGGAGCTATGACTTCGTTTCGCAGATCGATGAGATGCATTTGGCTTATCCTGATGGCAACTTTGCATTCGCTTACACTGCCGATATGGCTGCTAACTCTGCCAACGGCATGCTCTTCACAGGCTTCGGCTATGAGCTCACCCGCGTTTACTATGAGGTGGAAGCAGCTCCAACCTCACTCGTCTTCTTCGAGGGCGAATATGAAATGCCAGACTGGGCTTTGCAGGACTTCTGCAACGTGGCCATTGTTGGGGCTATCAACGACGGTCAGATCACCGCTGGCAAGAAGATTGTTGTCGAAGGCGCTCGCACTGCTGCTGACTACTGCGCAGTTAGCCTCCTTAACAAGGATTGGATGAGCCTCTTCAACGGCAAGTACGACCCTGAGCGTGAGGACAAGGAGTTCGATGAGAACAACACTCCAATCGAGCTCGAGCTCACTGACGAGCGCATTCAGTGGATCAAGGAGGGCGGCTTCTACTTTGCTGGCCATGGCTACAAGGTCACCAAGGTGAGCGTGCTCTGATTAAGGATCTCTTGTTACACATATATAATATAACCGAGTGTGGGTGCATTTCGTGTCAAGCGGAATGTATCCATACTTACCCCGTTTTAAAAGACTATGAAGCATCTTCTCCCCACTTTCGCCCTCACAGCCCTCTGCGGCTTGGGTCAGTTGGCCTCTGCCCAGCAGCCTGCTGAGCGCGAAGTCGTCAAGGCCTTTTTCCTCGAGTCGCTCACCCAGCAGCAGGACGCTACACAGAGCCGCGAAGCCTTTATCGGCTACATACAGCAGGCTCCCGTGTGTGACAAACCGCTCAAGCTGCAGCAATTGACCAGCTACCAGCAAATGGTGTGGCAGGCTTGGCGCGATGCCAATAGTGACTTCTCTGCTGCCGAGAGTCAGCTCATTGCACTTACGCCGCTTGCGCAGGGCAACAGCAGCCAGTGGCAACTACCCGAAGCATTAGAGCCCAGCGCCACCATGCCCTACTATTGGGGTCGAAAAGGCGACACTACAGAACCTCTGCCGCTCTACCTTTACCTGCACGGTTCGGGCGACAAAGAGCGTGAGTGGGCTACCGGCCTTGTGCTTGCTCAGCGTTTTGCCGATGCACCTTCCATCTACTTCGTGCCACAGATACCCAACACCGGTGCCTATTACCGCTGGTGGCAACTGGCCAAGCAGTATGCGTGGGAGAAGTTGCTCCGCCAGTCACTGCTCAGTGACGCGGTCGATGCCCGCCACATCTATCTCCTTGGCATTTCTGAGGGCGGCTATGGCAGCCAGCGTCTTGCATCGTTCTATGCCGATTACCTCGCTGCTGCCGGACCCATGGCGGGTGGCGAACCGCTCAAGAATGCGCCCGTTGAGAACTGTGCCAACATAGGCTTTTCGTTCCTCACCGGTGCCGATGACCGTGGTTTCTATCGCAACATTCTCACTCACTACACCGAGGTTGCGTTCGATTCTGCCCAGCAGCAGCGCCCTTTGGCGGCCGATGGCACACCGCTCTTCCGCCATCGCGTAACTTTGTTGCCCGATATGCAGCACCACATCAACTACGACCTCACCACACCTTGGCTCAAGCAGTTCGGCCGCAACCCATATCCCAAGACCGTGCTGTGGGAGGACTTTGAGATGGATGGCCGTCGCCGTCAGGGTTTTTACAACCTGCAGGTGCTCAAGCGCCCTTCTGAGGGGCGTACCTATTACACTCTCGATGTGCAGGCTAACACCCTTACGCTCAGCGTCAGAAACGTGGCCTACACCACCACGCAGACCGATGAGCGTTATGGCATCGAGATGAAGTTTACACGCACCTATTCTGAGGCTACCGGCGGTCAGCTCCGCATCTACCTTTGCTCAGAGCTCGTTGACCTCACCAAACCCGTCACCATTGTGGTCAATGGACGTGAGGTTTTCAAGGACAAAGTCAAGCCATCGCTCAGCGCCATGCAGAGCAGTGTAGCCCTGTTTGCAGACCCATTGCGCATCTTCCCTGCAGCGGTCGATGTTACATTTTGACCCTCATTTTCGCAATTTATCACCCAAAAATTTGGTGGTTCGCATAAAAATGCCTACCTTTGCGCTTTGTAAATCAGTAAATTTATAAATCGCCAACAGCATTTGTTGCGAAAAAACTATCTATTCTTATGAAGAAAAATGTAATCTTTAAGCTCTTCGTGGCTTTCGTAGCCATGACCCTCGCGTTCACCGCGTGCAAGGACGATGATGCGTTGCCAATCCACACTGCGCTCGTCACCGTCAAGCCTATGCAGAACACTTTCGTGATGCAGCTCGATGACACCACCCAGCTCATCCCTGACAATCCATCAGTATGTCATTTCCGCGACAAGCAGGTTCGCGCCCTCGTAGCATATCAGAACCGCCACAAGGAGGCTAACGGTCAGCGCTTTGTCACCATCTGCCGCATTGACAGCATCCGCACCAAGTCGTACGAACCATCGCTCGGCACCAAGGAGGCCGATATCAAGGCTTATGGCAATGACCCTATCGACATTATGCGCAGCTGGGTTACCGTGGCCGAAGATGGTTACCTCACTCTCTGCCTCCGCACCGTTTGGGGCCAGCCAGGCGTGGTTCACTACATGCACCTCGTGAGTGGCGTTGACGAGAGCAACCCATACCTCCTCGAGCTTCGTCACAATGCCAATGGCGATATCATCGGCTACCCACACAACTGCCTCATCGCCTTCGACCTCCGCGAGCTCCTCAAGCAGGTTCCATCGAAGGAGGCTAAGTTCACCATCCGCTGGAACTCATCGGTAGGCACCCGCACTCACGACTTCGTGTTCAACACCCAGATCAATGACGAGGTGGGCAGCACTGACGATCTCCTCGACTATAACGACTACGTTCAGTAATTTGCTCTTTCGGGCGTATAAACACAAAACTCCGTGATCTTTCAACGAGACCACGGAGTTTTTTTTATTTTCAGCTGGTGTTCATCTGTTTTGTATTTTGCTCGAGCAATGGCAGAAATAACATCTATATGGTATGTGTTGAGTAGAAAAAAACACTATTTTATGGTAGGAAATATAGGTATTTGGTCTGTGTAATGGATATAATCACTATTTTTGCGGCCGAAAATTTTATAAAAATACATAAAGTATGGTTACAAATTTCATTTTGGCCGACAATCAGGACATTACCAGAATCGGCATCCAAGCGCTGATTGCCAAAGTAGGAGGAGACAGGTTTCCTCAGGAACGGGTAGAAGATATAGACGAACTGGAAAAGGCGCTTTTGCGAAGTCAGGCACCTATTGTGATTATCGATATGGAATCGCTCGAGATTCATTCGGCCGAGGGAGAGATACTTCCGCTGTTCGAAAAGCAGCCTATGACGCGCTGGATAATCTTCCAGGCCACTGTGACCGACCAGCAGCTGTCGGTGTTCGATGGTATGCCATCGGTCAGCATCATACAGAAGAATAATTCGGCCGAAGAGATCCGCGCTGCATTGAAGAGTGTGTTGCAGAACGAACGATATCTGTGTCACCAGATTACCAACAGATTGCTGAACCGAAAGAAAGAAAGCACCGACAATCACTTGACACAAAGCGAGACAGAGATCCTGCGACTGATAGCCCTGGGCAAGTCGGTCAAGGAGATTGCAGCACTGAGATTCTCATCGTCGCACACCATTGTGACGCACAAGAAGAACATTTTCCGCAAGATTGATGTGAACAATGTATATGAGGCCACTCGCTATGCTCTGCGTATAGGTTTGATAGAGAGTGACTATTATATATAAATAATGTATAAGCCCTGCCAGCAGGCTTTCTTATATCTCTTGGGGGCGATATACCATAAGTATGGTAGAAGATTTGGCACATTCTTGGTATTGCAGGCCTGCGGGAAAGAACGTATTTTTGCACTGTCCAAAAAACGACAAGTTTTAGCTGTGTTTTTCTATATTTATACAATCTTAAAAACAGAAAAAGAAATGAAAAAATTGATGGTTGCAGTCGTAGTACTGCTGCTCAGTGGAGCCAGTGTTTATGCACAGAGTTGCTGTTCGTCGAAGGTAAAGACCGAAGTTGAGAAGAAGGGTTGCTGCTGTGGACAGAAGAAGATCGTAGAGGCAGCTTCGGCTGTAGAAGAGAATGTGAAGTACGTAGTATTCAAGGCCGACCAGATGCGCTGTGGCGGTTGCGCTGGCAAGGTGACCAAGACCCTGAAAGCCAACGAAGGTGTAAAGGATGTGAACATTACTCTTGAGGACAAGCACGTAAAGGTGGCTTATGATCCTGAGAAGACTGATGTGAAGGGACTTCTGAAAGAGTTTGCCAAGATAGAATACAAGGTTGAGGTGTTGGAGCAATAATCCACACCTTCCTCCCTTCTTCGCAATTCTTACCTATTGGCAGATCTCCTTCTCCTTTGAGCCTCCGAGGCATTGTTTATCGAATGAGTAAAAAAGAATAAAGGTATTGTGTTATGAAAAAAAAATATGCGTAAAGTCTTTTTGATCACACCTCTATTGCTTTTCGGCAACGTCTGGGCACAGGTACAAGATACTATAATGATAGACGATGTCACGGTTTCGGCCCAACGTACCTCGCTGCACTCCGCTTTCTCGGTCGAAAGCAAGGAGGTGATTGGAGCAAGTGATCTGATCAGAGCGGCTTGCTGTAACCTGGGAGAATCGTTTACCGCCAACCCATCGGTCGATGTCTCGTATAGCGATGCCGCTACAGGAGCGCGCCAGATTAAGCTCTTGGGATTGAGCGGAACCTATGTGCAGATGCTGCAAGAAAATGTACCAGCCTTTCGTAGCGCTGCCTTGCCCTTCGGACTGGGTTATGTGCCAGGCCCATGGATGCAGAGCATTCAGGTAAGCAAAGGTGCCGCATCGGTGCGCAATGGCTACGAGAGTGTAACCGGCCAGATCAATATCGAGTACAAAAAGCCTCAGGGGCTCGAGGGCTACTACCTGAATGCTTATTATGATACCTACCAGAAGCTGGATGTGAATGCCGATGCCGAGGTGCATCTGAACGATAATCTGAGCACCGGCCTTCTGGCTCACTTCGAACAGAGCACGCGCGATCATGATGGCAATGGCGATGGATTTATGGACATGCCTAAGGTGAAACAGTACAACCTGATGGACCGATGGTGCTGGAAGAGTCGTCACTGGATATCGCAGCTTTCGGTGCGTGGCCTGCACGAAGAGCGATTGAGTGGTGTGTCAAGTCATAGTCACTCAGATATAGATCTGTCTGGTCATGCCCATGGCGGCCCCTATAAGATTGATCTTACCACCAACCGCGTTGAGGGACAATGGAAGAATGCTCTCCTGATGCGCACTGACAAGAACGAATCGCTGGCCCTCATACTGAAGGGTGTGTATCACGAAGGTGATAACCTGTATGGCGCCGGTGGATATCTTGTGAAACAGAAGAATGCTTACGGCCAACTGCTGTATGAAGCCGACCTGACTCCAGAACACAACCTTTCGGTAGGTGCATCGTTCAATCATGACTACCTCGACGAATACTTTCAGGCTGGTTCGGCACACTCGGTGACCGAAGCTTGGAGCGACCGACTGATTCGCTTACAGAAAACCAAGGAGACAACTGTGGGTGGCTATGCGCAGTACACCTACAAGCCTAATGAATCACTTACCGCCATGGCTGGTGTGCGATACGATTATTCGTCTGTGTATGGTGGTTTTGTCACTCCTCGCCTGCACCTGAAGTATCATCCCACAGAATGGGTTACACTCCGATTGGCAGCGGGCAAAGGCTACAGATCGCCACACCCTATTGCTGACAATTTTACTTTGTTAGCTACAGGGCGTCATCTGAACATTGAGGGCGAAAAACTGGTGATGGCACAGAAGCCTACCCGCATCAATCAGGTGATAAATGGTGTGTCAACTATTTCAAAATCAAATTACTACATACAAAAGTTAGACAAGGCGTTCAAGCAAGAGGAGGCTTGGAATGCGGGTGGCTCGCTGGTCTTTAATATTCCTTTGGGCGACGAGATGCTCTTGCTCAATGCTGACTACTTCTACACCAAGTTCCAGAATCAGGTGGTAGTGGACAGAGATGTTCCCACACAGATTTATTTCTACAACCTGCCCGAAGGTGGCAAATCCTATAGCAAGGTCTTCCAGGTGGATACTACCTATCCTCTCTTACGTGGCTTGACGGTAACGGCGGCTTACAGGTATCAGGATGTCAAGGTCTCGGAGTGGGTAGGCAAAACAGATTCCGAAAAGACCAAACATAAAGCTCACGAATTGCGTACGCCTGTATTGACCTCCAGATACAAGGCGCTGGTTACTGCCAGCTATAAGACCCCTTTGGAGCTCTGGCAGCTGGATGTAACCTATCAGTTAAATGGTCCGGGCCGCTTGCCCGACAACTTCAATGGCGAATGGGATACACACTTCAAAGCCTTCGGACAGCTCTCGGCTCAGGTGACTCGCGAGTTCCGTAACTTTTCGGTTTATATAGGTGGCGAAAACCTTACCGGCTTCAAGCAGAAGAATCCTATAATCGGTGCCAGTAATCCCTACGGAGAGACATTTGATGCCACTATGGTATGGGGTCCTACCGAAGGTGCAATGGGATACGTAGGTTTCCGATTGAACATACAGAAATAGTATAGGTCAAAAAACAACAGTAATGTGGTAGAATGCTCCGGTGTTCTACCACATTTATGGTATATAAGTTGCCATAAAGCTGCGATTTTCCACGTAAAAAAAAGGCCGTATCTTTGCGCCGACAAAACTAGATGGCTTTTTTTGAAAAGCAGAAACTAAAAATTAAGGTATTGAATTATGGTATTGAACAAGACAATCAATAAGCAGCTCATTGCCACTGCACTCATTGTAGGCGCAAGTTCTATATATAATGATATGTATGCCGATAGTATTTCGGACACCAAACCGGAGGCAAGTGCTGCTGCATCAGACAAGATCAAGGAGACCGCCATACTTGAGGGCATAGTAATAGATCATGCCACAGGCGAAGCTGTGATAGGAGCCACTGTATATGACCCAACCTCGCAGCGTGGTGCAATAACTGACATAGATGGTAAGTTTACCCTTCTGAGCGCCGTTCCAACCAGTCTGAAAATCAGCTTTATGGGCTATGAACCACGCACAATCTTTATCAACAAGGAAAACTCGCGCAAGCCATTGACTGTTGACCTGACCGAAGAGTCTGCAGCACTCGACGAAGTGGTTGTAGTGGGTTACGGCACGCAGCGCCGCACCCAGCTTACGGGTTCGGTGAGCACTATCAAGGCACAAGCCCTTGAAACCAACCTCACGCCAACACTTGACCAGGCATTGGGCGGAACCGTAGCGGGCTTGAATATTACGGCATCGAGTGGCCAGCCTGGTGCTGCCAGCAGTGTTCGAATACGCGGCGGCAATTCGGTCAATGCTTCGAATGAACCTCTCTACGTGATCGATGGTTTCATCTATTTTAAGGATGAGGCTTCGTCAAAGACAGGTCTGAGTGCTATTGAGTCAAGCCTCTCACCTCTCTCAACCGTCAATCCTGCCGACATTGAGCGCATCGAGGTGCTGAAAGATGTTTCGGCCACCGCCATCTATGGTTCGCGCGGCGCCAATGGTGTCATTATCGTGACAACCAAAAAGGGTAATCGTGACAAGGCTACCATCTCGTATCGCTACAGTGCCGGTATAGACAAGGTAAGTAAGAAACTGGACCTGATGAACGCCTCTGAGTTTGCCTTTGTCAACAAGAAATATTTCCTGAATATTGAGGGTTATACCGATGAAGAGATCGCAGCATTGGGCGAAGGTACCAACTGGCAAAATGCTATGTTGCGTACTGCCTTCCGCCAGAACCATGAGTTCTCGATATCGGGAGGTTCAGACAAGGGTCGCTATGCTTTTTCGGCCAACTATACTGACCAGGAGGGCATCATAATCAATTCGGGTTTCGAACGCTACAATTTTCATTTGAATGTGGAACGAGAACTGCTCAAGGGCCTGACCTTCAATAGTAATATAACCTTTGGCAAGTCAACACAAGATGGCTTGACCACATCGCAGTCGGTAGCATACAACTCTTCTCCCTTCTCGGCCGGTATCACCAACTCGTTTGTATATGGCCTGATGGTTCCGCCTACCGTGCCCATCTACAATGCCGATGGCAGTTTCAACTACCACAATCCCTATGAGCATGATTACTTTGCCATTGGCGATGTTGCCTCCAACCCAGTGAGCGACCTGAAGAACTCGGTGGCACAAAGCATAAACAATTATTTGCTGGGCAATGTATCGCTTCGCTACGTATGGAAGGAGTTCACACTGAAAGGTGCCGTGGCCCTCAATCGCGAGAATATCACTCAGAACTACTTTTCGCCCTCATATACCTCGCTGGGTCTTGCCAACAAAGGTATAGGCGGTATCGGCAACAAGAACAACGAAACCTGGCAGCAGGAATATACACTCGACTGGAATCATTCGTTCGCCGCCTCTGAGATATCGGCTCTGGCAGGCTACACAAGACAGAGCACCAAGAGCAACTTCAACTCAACATTGGTTCGACACTTCACCAACGAGTCGCTCAAACATTACAATCTGGCCGATGGTGCAGAGATTGATTCGCCCAACAGTGGCCTTACAGAGTCTAATCTCAATTCGCTGATAGCTCGAGTAAACTACACGTTGAGTGGGCGATATAATGCCACTGCCACCCTGCGAGGCGACCGTTCAAGCCGTTTTGCCAAGGGCAACGAATGGGGATGGTTCCCTTCGCTCGGACTTTCGTGGAACGTGAGCGAAGAGGCATGGCTCAAGGACAATAAATTGATAAGCAATGCCAAGTTGCGTGCCAGTGCCGGTGTAGTGGGTAACCAGGAGATTGGTGACTACGAATATGCCAACAGTTTCTCAACAGGTAAGTATGCAGGCAGTTCAAGCTATTCGACTGGCAACCTGGCCAACGATGATCTGCGCTGGGAGACCACCGCTTCGTACAATGTAGGTTTTGACCTGGGTCTCTTCGACCAGCGCCTCACCCTTGAGGCCGATGCCTACTATAAGAAGACCTCAGACCTGCTGCTGATTGTGCCCAAGGGACTTGGTTCGGTTGCTACCCAGCTCGAGAATGTGGGCAATGTAGAGAATAAAGGTGTTGAGCTGACTCTGAATGGAGAAATCATCAAGCGCAAAGATCTGCTCTGGACAGCTTCGGGCAACATAGCTTTCAACCACAACGAAGTAACATCGATTGGCAAAGCTGCCGAAATCACTCAGGGTGCACAGAGTCAGAACATCATTCGTGCAGGCGAAGCTTTGGGAAGTTTCTACGGACTGCTATATACTGGCAAGGATGCTACCGGACAGGCAACTTTTGCCGATATTGATGGCAATGGCAAGATTTCGAGCAATGACCGCGTGATTCTTGGCTCCATCCAGCCTAAGTTTACTTATGGTTTCAGCACTGTATTCAACTGGAAAGGATGGGACGCCTACGCTGGTTTCCAGGGTTCGTATGGCAATAAGATCTATAACTCACTGCGCAGAGTACTGCAGAATCCTACCGCCTCATACAACCTGCTTCGTTC
>JAUNCV010000067.1 GCA_030526445.1 Bacteroidales bacterium
GTATCGAGTTAATATCGAGTTACTATCGGGGTAATATGCTAATTATATAGACTATAATATGGAAATCAGTTAGTTAACTTTTTGGGAATGATGTATTATTCATATTTTATGTATAAATAATTAAAGGATATGGAGTTTGTTAATTACATACTATTAGCCATCAGGTCGCTGGCCGCTAAAGGGCGAAGCAACGGCATTAAGATCCTGGCATTGGGCTTGGGTTTGGCCGTAAGCTTGGTGCTGCTCACTAAGGTGTGCTTCGAGCAAACCTATGACAACTTCTACGATGGTGCTGATAGAATAGCCTATTTGCGAGAAGTGGTTGTGCAGAATGGCAGCGAGATGACCTATGGACAGACACCTGGTGGCATTGCTCGCCGCATGAAGGAGTTCTTTCCCCAGGTAGAGATGTCTACTCGCTGCACATCGTTTGCATCGGACACCAAGCTCACTCTCAAGGAAACCCAACAAAAGGCAACCGTGGGCTGGGCCTACATGGCCGACTCCTGTTTCTTTCAGGTGCTTGACCGAAAATGCTTAGCGGGCAATCTGGTAGAGTCGATGGATGTGAAGGGCAATGCGGTGGTTTCGGCCACAATGGCTTTGCGCATGAGCAAAAGTCGCAACCCACAGCAGGCAGCAGAAGAGGCCATTGGCAAGGTTTTTACGCTCGAAACTAAAGAAAATGTGGAGTTCACCATCACCGGCGTTTTCGAAGATTATCCTGCTAATGCCAGCGTTCGCCCCGATGTGGTGGTTTCGCTCGCAAGCATAGGTATGATGATGTACGATGGCTCTGATGGCATCTTGGGCAATGATCGATATAAGAGCTTTGTAAAACTTATCAACAGAGAATCCATAGGTGTTATCAACACAGATATGAACAAGTTTGTGGAAAACTATCTGCCTGTGAAGGAACTGAAGGAAGTGGGCTTCGAGATAAATCTCAGAGCTTATCCCTATGATAACTTCCACAATGAGGACCAAAGTTCGCGCAACATGATGCTAGTATTAGCTTTGGTGGCTGTAGCTCTGCTTATCACTTCAATTCTGAACTACTTGCTCATCGTGCTCTCGACCACTGTAAATCGCAGTCGAGAGATGGCGCTTCGCAAATGTTTAGGCAGTGATACCACCGACATGTATGCTATGATGGCAGCCGAGTCTCTTGTTCATACAGTGTTGGCTGCGGCTTTGGCTATCATCTTGATTGTGGCATGTGGTGGTGTGGTAGAGCAACTCTCAGGCACAGCAGTGACAGATCTCTTCGCCGGAATGCCCCTTGCAATAGCCTTGGTGGTAGTTGTGATAGTGTTCTTGATCAATGCTATTGTGCCAGCCGCCATGTACAACCGTATTCCCGTTGCCACTGTGTTCCGCAACTTTGTGGCCGGCAAACGAATCTGGAAACGTGTACTGCTCTCGGTAGAGTTTTCTGCCGTGTCCTTCTTGGGTGTATTGCTCACCATCATCTCGCTACAATATAGTAAGGTAACGAATACCGATCTGGGCTTCGAGTGTGAACAAACAGCATTTGTGAACATCGATGGTCTGCAAGATTCGCAAAAGAAGACTCTCGTCAATGAGATACGAGCTTTGGCCGAAGTAGCCGACGCAACACTTTGTTCCTCTCAGCCTTTCGAGGGGTATTCTGGCAACAATCTGTTCCGACCCAATGATGAGTCTCAGCAATTCAACATTTCGGATGCCTATTATAGCGATGGCCGATGGATGGATGTACTGGGCATCAAGATTGTGCGAGGCAGAGGTTTTACCGAAGGCATGCAACCCGACCAAGAGGTCATCATTGATACCGATTGTGAAGAGCGCCTGAAGCTGCAAACCGGCTGGGACGATGTGATAGGCAAGGAGATTGTAGTGACCGAACATAGTACATCTGCTTCGCCATTAGTGATTAGAGGCGTGATGGAACGCGTCACCCAGACGCTCTATCACGATGAAGACTTCCCAAGGCAGCGACCCATGGTAGCCTTCTACCAGAATCCCGACCAAAGTTGCCGAATGTTCCGATACATTATAATAAAGTATCACAATCTTTCGGCCGAAGCAATAGCTAAGACCAACGAGTTGATGAAGGGCATTGTTCACGACAGAGAGCTGGAGACCATTGCCTTCAAGAACGAACGACTTGTAGATTTCAAGGGTACGCTCAACATCCGCAACTCTATCCTTGTAGGTGGCATCGTGACATTGCTCATCGCCATCATTGGCTTGATTGGCTATACCATCGATGAGGCCAAACGTCGCAGCAAAGAGATTGCCATTCGTCGTGTGAGTGGAGCCCTCTTCTCTGAGATCCGCAGCATGTTCATCAAAGATATTATGATGATTGCTGTTCCTTCGGCCATTGTGGGATGCGCTTTTGCGGGTGTTGCAGCCTCTCGTTGGCAGGAGCAATTTATCCTCAAAGCAGGGTTGCCCTGGTGGGTGTTTGTACTCACATTTGTATTTACAATTGCATTGGTCGGAATTATCTCAGACCTCTATGTCAATAAGATTGCGAAGAGTAATCCGGCAGAAAGTCTTAAAACAGAATAAATTATTAACATTTAACACAATACAACTATGATTAAAGTTTCTAACCTCAGCAAAATCTTCCGTACCGAAGAGATCGAGACCACAGCGCTCAATGGTGTTTCATTCGAAATCAAGGATGGCGAGTTTGTAGCCATCATGGGTCCTTCTGGATGTGGTAAATCAACGCTCCTGAACATTCTTGGCTTGCTCGATAATCCAACAGAAGGTTCATATATGTTTGGCGATAGTGAGGTGGCAAAACTCAAGGAGAAGGAGCGCACCCGTTTCCGCAAGGGCAACATTGGCTTCATCTTCCAGAGTTTCAACCTTATTGACGAACTCTCTGTTTATGACAACATCGAGTTGCCGCTTCGTTACCTCAATGTGCCTGCTTCGGAGCGCAAGGAAAAGGTGACCGAAATGTTGAAGCGCATGAATATTAGCCATCGTGCAAGTCACTTCCCACAGCAGCTCTCGGGTGGTCAGCAGCAGCGTGTGGCCATTGCTCGTGCATGTGTGGCCAATCCCAAGTTGATTTTGGCCGATGAGCCAACTGGTAACCTTGACTCGAAGAATGGCAAAGAGGTGATGGAACTTCTTCAGGAATTGAACCGAGAGGGCACCACTATCGTAATGGTAACTCACTCACAACGAGATGCTTCTATGGCTCAGCGTACCATTGATCTTTTCGACGGTCAGATTGTTTCTGACGTGAAGAAAGAGTTATAATGGGCAGTCGAACAAACGATAGATGACACACCAGCAATCAAACTGAATCAATCACTTTTTATCCCTATTATTATGTCAATCAATGCAAAAATGGCTTTTCATAGCCTGACCCGAAGCAAAGGAAGAGTGTTCACCCGAATACTCTCCCTCACCTTGGGTCTCACTTTGGGTGTGTTGCTTCTTTCGTATGTCCACAACCGCTACAACTTTGACAACTTTTTGCCCAATCACGAACGCCTCTATAAAGTATTTGTAAACTATGGAAAAGAGGGTGGCGGAACAGAGGACAGAACCTTCAGTCCACTTGCTCATTCGTTGATGCGCGACTGTCCGGAGGTCGAGGCCAGCGCCCGTCTCTTTGGCTCGATGACCATGAGTTGGAGCGATGCTGCTGACAAAGAGCATGAACTCACAGTTTATGGCGTGGACACTCTCTTCTTCGATGTATTGGACTTCGGTCTGATGCGTGGCAGTAAGAGCGATTTGCGGGAGTTCGGCAATATCTTCCTCTCTGAAGAGGCGGCTGAGCGTATATTCGGCAACGAAGACCCTATGGGAAAGACGCTGAAAGATAACCTCGGCTATGAGAAGCGTGTGGCTGGAATTTTTAAGGAGGTTCCCTACAATACTTCGCTCGGAAAATTTGACGCTCTGGTGAATGTGGGATGGTATCAGACCTCATACGACAAGGAGAGTTGCTGGGAGGCTTCGAACGAATACACTACCTATGTGAAACTTCGTCAAGGCGCTACGAAACAGACGGTTGAAGCATGGATGAATGGCCGAATGATTGAGAAGTATGGTTTGGGCGAGATGCAACAGAAGTTCGAGATGAAGTTCATGATGGTGCCCATTATCAGGGCCGAAGTCATGGTGGGCACGCGCAAGATGTATATGGACTTCATTGCAGCCATCACCATTCTGGTGCTCATCCTTTGTGCCCTGAACTATGCTTTGCTCTCTATCTCTTCGCTTGTGAACCGTAGTCGCACCATAGCCGTGATGCGTTGCACAGCGGCAGAGAAGAAAGATATCTGGATTCAGTTCATGTACGAAACCCTCTTTGTGATGCTTGCATCGGGTGTTTTGTGTGTGCTTATCACTTATCTGTTGAGCGATACTTTGGTCAATGCCACAGAGACTCCAATCCTCTCGCTTTTCAGCCCTAAAAACCTTTGGGTGAGCATTTCGGTGGTGCTTGTTCTGTTCTTAGGTTCGGGCATGATTCCTGCCACTCTGTTTGCCAATGTTTCTACAGCGGTTGCCTTCCGAGGCATGACCGATAAGAAAAAAGGCTGGAAGCAGGCATTGCTCTTCTTCGAGGTGATTTGCGTGAGCTTCTCGTTTGCCTTTATGCTCGTTTCGGTTCGACAGATCAATATGATGCAGGATGGACAGTTGGGCTACAATCCCAAGAACATGGTTTATATCGATCCTTTGGTGCATGGTGGCGATGACCTTTTCAATATCGAGCGAAGCTTCGAAGCTCTGCCTTGTGTCGATAAGGCTGGATCCGCTTGGAGTTTGCCTTGCTGGGGCTATGCACCCAACAACCCTTATGTCGATGAGAAGACGAATGAGGTTACCTTCCCGTTTGTCATCGAGATGGTTTCCGACTCCTACTTCGATGTAATGGAGATGAAGATGCTCGAAGGACGCGTGTTCAATGAATCTTCTGCTTTGCAGGATGTTGTGGTCAACACCCGCTTCCTGGAGCTGGCTGGCATTCAAGACAATCCCATTGGCCGTACAGTGTTACATGGCGATAAAGAGGGTAACATTCAGCACCGGTTCAATATCATCGGAGTTGTCGATAATATCCGCTCTACCGAGTCTGGCCGATTCCAGCCTATGGTGTTTGGCAGCATTCGCTACAACCTGTCCAACGAAGATTGGCAATATGGCGGTTTTCACCTGATGCTCCGCCTAAACGAAATGGGGCAGGAGAACATTGCGATGGTCGAAAAGAAATATCGCGACCAGTATCAGTCAATCAACAACTATCAGCTCAACATCTATGAAGATGTCTTCAGCTTTAAGATGAAGGGCGAGTTCGCCTTCCGTAACCTGCTGATGATTGTAGCCTCTATTGCCTCGCTCATAGCAGCTATCGGTTTGGTGGGTTATATTGGCGACGAGCTGAAGCGCCGTCAGAAAGAGATTGCCATACGCAAGCTCTGTGGCTCTGAAGTGAGTGGCATTATCCGCATGATGATTCGCGACTTTTCAGTGCTGGCAGTTCCTGCTATCCTTGTGGGCGAAGTGCTGGCTTATATCGCTGCCGATAAGTGGCTCGAGATGTTCGAGTATCGCTTGCCGCTCGATCTCTGGATGTTTGTTGGCACAGGTCTGATTGTGCTCTTCGCCATCTATATTATAGAAGTATTGCTGACCATCAAGATTGCAAATACCAATCCGGTGGAAAGCTTAAAGACAGACTAATATGATACTCAAAAATATAAAGCACCTGTTGCGACAATATCCGCTGTCGTTGGTGCTCAATTTCATCGGTTTGACCTGTGCTTTTACAGCATTTTTGGTCATCAGTCATCAGGTTGACTATGAGTTGTCGTTCGACACTTGTCATCCCACTGCTGAACGTGTGTTTCGTGTAGATAAGAAAGATGACAACACACTGTTTCGCAATGTTTTGCCTCGAGCTTTTTGTGACGATATCATCAAGTCATCGCCTCACATTGTGTCAGGCTGTCCGTTTTTCCCATTCTTTGGCGAAAACCGCTTTGCTACTGTTGGCGACAACCCGATAGGCTTCACCCACAGATTGGATGTTGTTGGTGCTGACTTCATCACGGTGTTCGGCGTGGAGATGCTTGAGGGCGATCAGACTTCTTTCCGTCAACCTAACACGGTCATCATTCCCAAGTCTTTGGCCGATGCATTGTTCCCTGGGCAGAAAGCGGTGGGACAGATGATTAAATCGGAAGCAGAATATGTGCTCGCAGAGACGAATGGACAGATAACTGTGTCGGGCGTCTATCGCGATTTCCCAGAAAATACGCAAATCAACAATTCTATCTATCTTTCGGGTGAGCATTTTGGTGAGGGCGAATACCATAGGGCTAACTTCATCTGTTACCTGCTTTTTGACGATGCAGAAAACAAAGAGGCTGCCGAACAGGCGTTCAACTCAAATTTCCCCTTCGAGCGCTTCCCCCAATGGCTTACGCCTGTTGAGTTCGTGCCACTCACCAGCATTTACTTCCTCAACGAGGGAAATATTTATAAGAGTGGTAGTTATACACAATTATTGTTGCTCATTGCCATTGCTGTGTTGATTCTCCTCATTGGCATGATCAATTTCACCAACTTCTACATTGCCCTGACGCCTATCCGCATGCGCAGTGTAAACACTCGTTTGGTGTTTGGCGCTTCAACCACAGCTCTGCGTTGGGAGGTTATTGGCGAATCAGTGGTTTGGAGTATTCTCTCCTTAACTCTGGCGTTGCTGCTGTTCAATCCTTTGTGTAGTGCATTGAGCGTCAGCGGACTTACTCCTATTCAGTTCTCGCTTGGCGCTTCGCCCATGATGCTTCTTTGTGCTATTGCTGCAGCTGTGGCAACGGGCTTTGTGGCGGGCATTCTCCCTGGCATTTATAGTACATCTGTGCAGCCAGCCTTAGCGTTGAAGGGCAATTTCGGTCTCTCTAAGTCGGGCCGTGTCATGCGCAAAGCTCTGGTATTTGTTCAGCTCATCGTGTCGTTCGCGTTGCTCATCTATGTTCTTTCTATTGAGCGTCAGAGCCAGTTTATGAAGTCGTTCCCATGTGGTTTCGACAAAGATAACCTTGCAGTGGTCGAAATCGGTACTAATAACTACAATCAGCATCGAAATTTCCTTCGCCAGAATCTGCTTCAAATTCCTGGTGTTGAGGGCGTAGCCTTTGCTTCGGCCATGATAGGTTTTTCAGACTCTTACAGTACCAGCGAGATTGTTTTTGACCAAGAGTCAGTTTTGGCCAGTATGATTGACTGTACACCCAACTTCTTCGAGGTTATGGGCATTCAGGTGACCGAAGGAACTGGCTTTACCGAGACTAGTCATGGCAAGTTCATTGGCACGCAAAATTTCAAGAAAATTGGTGCTGAGGTGCGAAAGTACGAAGACTATCTCGATATTCAGGGTTTTGTCAATGACCTGAACATCACTTCGCTCAGACAAGGCGAATCGTATGTCACCTTCCGTGCCATTGCCGACAACTATAACTGGAGCCTCAGGAGCCTTTACATCCGCATTGCCGATAGTGCAGATCGTGCTTCGGTCAATGCTGGCATCCAGCGCGTACTCAAGCAGATGAATCCTGTGCAGACCTACGAGGTGCGCTATTACGACTCGATTGCCGGTGTGCTCTATAGCGGAGAGGAACGTCTGCGCAAAGAGATCTGGATCTTCTCTATGATTGCCATTGTGCTTTCGCTTGTCGGTATCTGGGGTCAGACGCTTATGGACGTGAAGTATCGTCGCAAGGAGATTGCAGTAAAGCGCGTTATGGGTGCATCTTCTGCACAAATTATTGCCGAGGGCATGAGTCACTATGCGCTCATGGTGGGCATCTGTTTTGTGGTGGCAGCTCCATTGGCCTATATGGCTTCGGTCCGCTACCTCAGCCAGTTCGCCCGTCATACCGACATCTCGCCCATGTCGTTCATCACCAGTCTCGTGACAGTTATGATCTTTACTCTTGCCATCGTACTATACAACTATACTATGTGTGTTCGAACCAATCCGGCAGAGGTGCTGAAACATGAATAAAGTTTTATCCGATGAAATACTTATTAACCAATTTTTTCAATACGCTGAGGCATTATAAAGTCAGCAGTTTGCTCAATATCACGGGCATGGCAGTTGCTTTTGCTGCTTTCTACCTCATCATGACACAGGTGATGTGGGGTTTCGGCTATAACAAGGGCATTGAGGGTGCCGATCGCATCTATCTGATGACGATGCCCAATGTGCAGAACCCGGGCAAGCAGAATATCTACCTGAGCCGCCCGTTGGCCGAAAAGATCTTGAGCGAGGCCCCTGGCATTGAGGCTTATGGTACCGCTACCATGTCCACAGGCATCATGGCTTTCTACCAGAAGATTGGCGATGGTACCCGACGCCTGAATGCTAACTGCCAACAGTTCACTCCCGGTGTACTCCGGATGTTTAGGTTCGAGGCCGAAGAGGGATCGCTCGAAGCTATTTCCGCCCCAGAGACTATTGCCATCTCCAGCAAGTTTGCCCGAGCCAATGGCCTCAAGGTGGGTGACTATCTCTCGCCTGAACCTTCGGGCGAAAAGAATGCACGCAAGATTGTGGCCATATGGAAGGACAAGTACCCAACTAACTCCTCGTTGAGCGTGGTAGATATGCTCATCGATATCCGCGACTTCTGTATCGACCTATGGGACGAATGGAGCTTCCCCTATTTCGTCCAGTTCAAGAGCGTTGCCGACAAAGAGGCTTTCGAACAGTATGCTTCGAAAGAGATATACGAATGGTTGCGCGAACAGAACAGCGACCTTGCTGAGGTAGAAGAGGCGGCAAAGCAGATGCAGACTACAATGATTCCTTTCGAAGAGCTCTATTATACCGATGTCATTGAGCAGAAGATTGCTGTCTCCATTGCTGGCAGCCGAACTACCGATATCACCCTGCTCGCTGTGGCCATCCTGATTGTACTGATTGCTCTTATCAACTTCGTTAACTTTTTCTTTGCCTTGGTGCCAGCGCGTGTCAGGAGTGTGAATACCTACAAGGTGTTTGGCACATCGCGCACTCAGCTCATTGTCAACTTTGTGCTCGAAGCCGTTGGTTTGGTGCTCATTGCCTTGCTTTTGGCTGCAGTGATTGTTATCCTGTTTGGCAAGTCGGCAGCGGTCTCTGTTCTTTCGGCTCCAATTGCATTAGACAATAATATGCTGGTGCTCTATGCTACCATTGCAGCCGCCTTGGTGGGCTCGCTCACAGGAGCCATCTACCCCGCCTTCTACATCACTTCGTTCCAACCGGCTTTGGTGCTCAAAGGCTCTTTTGGCTCGTCTAAAGCAGGCCGTTCGCTCCGCAATCTGCTCATTGGTGTGCAGTTTACCATCTCGATTGTGCTCATCATTTGTGCCATGTTTATCAGCTTGCAGCGCAACTATATGCTGAGCCAGGACATGGGCTTCGACAAAGAGTACCTCATCACGGGCGATATTGGTGGCCGAATCTGCTGGTATCAGCCCAACAACAAGGCCTTCGAGGACCGGCTGCGGCAGAATCCCGACATTGTAGATATCACCTGGGCCAATGGTGAGCTGGTCAATGCCATGAACCGTATGGGTTGGGGCCGCAGTTGCGATGAAAAGGAGATTCACTTCCAATGCTATCCTGTGGCCTACAACTTCCTGGAAGTGCTGGGCATCGAGGTGACCGAAGGACGCAACTTTGTGG
Source organism: Bacteroidales bacterium (assembly GCA_030526445.1). Lineage (GTDB taxonomy): Bacteria > Bacteroidota > Bacteroidia > Bacteroidales > UBA3663 > Liminaster. The sequence goes on from JAUNCV010000067.1 coordinate 9,707, forward strand.
AGAGTGATGAGCAAAGCCAGCATGGAGTCTTTATCTTCAACGAGAAGGCTCGTGACCAATATGAGCTCACTCTCGAATCGAAGTGCGGAGGCCATCATGAAGAGGCTGCCCTTGTGGCTGGTTTCTGCCGGAACTTCAACTTCCGTCCCTTGCAGTATGGCATCGATCCATTTGCCTTCTTTGTCTTCGGCCAAGACCACTCATGGCGTGCGGGCTTCACAACCCTCTATGTGCGCATCCATGCAGGAGCCAACCCAGGTAAGGTGATGGAGTACATCCGCCAGACCATACAGGAAATGGCTCCCGAAGTGGATCCGGACAATATCGGACTGAAACTCTTCGACGAAGAACTGGACTCCAAGTATGCAAGCGAGGAGAAACTGAGCCTGCTCATCACCTTGTTTACGGTCATTGCTATCATCCTCTCTTTGATGGGTGTGTTCGGCCTTGTTTTGTTCGAAACACAGCATCGCAAGAAGGAGATTGCCATCCGCCGTGTATTGGGTGCCGAGGTCGAGGATATCCTCACCTTGCTCTCGCGCAAGTATTCGATCATTGTGACCATCTGCTTCGTGATAGCCATCCCGCTCT
>JAUNCV010000068.1 GCA_030526445.1 Bacteroidales bacterium
CAGGTGTAGGTAAGACCGTGCTCATCATGGAGCTTATCAACAACATTGCCAAGAAGCACAACGGCTTCTCTGTGTTTACTGGTGTAGGCGAGCGTACTCGTGAGGGTAATGACTTGCTTCGCGAGATGATTGAGTCGGGCGTAATTCGCTACGGCGAGAAGTTTAAGGAGGGCCTTGAAGAGGGCAAATGGGATCTCTCGACCATCGATTATGAAGAGGTGGCCAAGAGTCAGGCTACTCTTGTGTATGGTCAGATGTCTGAGCCACCAGGAGCACGTGCTTCGGTTGCATTGTCAGGTTTGACAGTAGCAGAATCTTTCCGTGACGCCGACACCGTAGGTACTTCAAAGGATATTCTTCTCTTTATCGATAACATCTTCCGTTTCACTCAGGCAGGTTCCGAGGTTTCGGCACTTTTGGGCCGTATGCCTTCGGCTGTAGGTTATCAGCCTACACTTTCAACCGACATGGGTAAGATGCAGGAGCGAATCACTTCGACCAAGAAGGGTTCTATCACCTCAGTACAGGCTGTATATGTGCCTGCCGATGACTTGACCGACCCTGCTCCAGCGACAACCTTCTCACACCTCGATGCAACCACCGTATTGAGCCGTAAGATTACCGAGTTGGGTATCTATCCTGCTGTTGACCCTCTGGATTCTACTTCGCGCATTCTCGATCCAAACATCATCGGCGAGGAGCACTACAACTGTGCACAGCGTGTGAAGCAGATCCTACAGCGAAACAAAGAGCTTCAGGATATCATCTCGATCCTCGGCATGGATGAGCTTTCTGACGAAGACAAGCTTACCGTAAACCGCGCTCGTCGTGTACAGCGCTTCCTTTCACAGCCTTTTACAGTGGCCGAGCAGTTTACAGGCGTCAAAGGTGTGATGGTCAATATTGAAGATACTATCAAGGGCTTCAATATGATTATGGACGGTGAGGTTGACTACCTGCCAGAGCAGGCATTCCTCAATGTCGGCACCATCGAAGAGGCTATTGAGAAGGGTAAGAAACTTATGGAGGCTGCAAAAGGCTAATAATTGACAATTGATAATCAATGAAACTGACTATTTTTTCTCCTGAAAAGACGGTTTTTGATGGCGAAGTATCGCTGGTAGAGGTTCCAGGGACCAAAGGTCGCTTTGAAATCTTACAAAATCACGATGCCATCATCACAACCTTGCAACCTGGCGTGATTCGCTATGTGACAGCCGATGGAGAGATCCGTCAGTCGGTCACATCTGGCTACGTTGAGGTACACAACAATGTGATTTCAGCCTGCGTACAGTTATGATAATCTGGACATTAGTGCTTGCTTGCCTGTTTGTGGGTGTAGAAGTAGGAGTCATTTTCCTTTATAATTGGGCTCAGAAACAAGCTCCGGACCAAGCGCTATGGGTAGTTATGGGCGCCAAGGTTGTAAAAATTCTGTTGGCTGTCATAGCTTTGGTCGCAGGATATTATCTTGGCTTGCCTCTTGCCTATATGGCGGGTGGTCTGATTGCAATCTATCTGATTTCTCTGATCTTCGAAACAGTATTCTTTGTCAAAAAGAAGAAATAAATTTGATTATGAACAACAAAAATAAGGTCTGGATGTCTATCCTTTCGATCGTGCTCGCCGTGGGCATGCTCTTCTCTCATGCTCCACTTTTGGCGCAGGAGGAAGAAAACCATGCAGTCCCACAGGAGGAAACATCAAAGATAGATATGACCACCCTGATCCTTGACCACATCAGCGACTCATACGAGTGGCACTTCTGCGGTGAAGGAGAAAATGCGGTTGCCATACCATTGCCTGTCTTGCTCTACTCAAAAGTGCGTGGTGAATGGTTCTTCTTCAACTTCAAACACTTGGAAGAGGCCGAACACCACCATGAGACCTACGAGGGCTTCAAATTGGCAGAGCACGGAGAGGCTAATGCGGGCAAAATTGTTGAGCTGAATCCTCTCACCAATGAGTGGGAACGCCCACTCGACCTTTCGCTCACCAAGAATGCTATTGGTTTGTTTATCAACTCAATTATCCTCATTAGCATTATTCTGTATTGTGCCAACTGGTACAAGAAAAAGAAACCAGAAGATGCAGCACCAAACGGATTGATCGGTTTGATAGAGATGCTGGTTTCAATGGTCTATAATGACATCATCAAGGCCAATATTCCACAGCATGTACAGCGCTATTCAGGTTATTTGCTTTGCGCCTTCTTCTTTATCTTCCTCACCAATCTGATTGGATTGATACCAGGATCGGCTAACCTCACAGGCAATATTGCTATTACCTGTGTATTAGCCTGTTGCACCTTCCTTTTCACCAACATTGGCGGTAATAAAGAGTATTGGAAAGAGATATTTTGGGCTGATGGTATGCCAACTTGGCTTAAGCCTATTATGGCGGTCATTGAGTTTTTCGGACTTTTCACCAAGCCTGTAGCACTCATGATTCGTCTCTTTGCCAACATCATGGCAGGTCACGCTGCTCTGCTTGCGCTGATTGGCGTTATCTTTATCACAGCACAGATTGGTGCAGTTATCAACGGCATCATGACACCACTTTCGGTGTTCTTTGCCATCTTCCTCGACTGTCTGGAGCTTCTTGTAGCTTTCATTCAGGCATACGTATTTACGATGCTTTCGGCCGTGTTTATTGGACTTTCGGTACCGAAACATCATCATTAATAAAAGAAGAGAAATTCTTCTTAAAACAGATTAAAATTAAACAAATTAAGAATATTAACAATTAAACATTTACAACTATGCTTTTGGAAATTCTCTCTACTCAAGGTGCAGCCGCTATCGGCGCAGGTATCGTAGCAATCGGTGCAGGTCTTGGTCTTGGTAAGATCGGTTCTTCTGCTATGGACGCTATGGCTCGCCAGCCAGAGGCTATCAGCAAGATTCAGACCCCAATGATTATTATCGGCGCTCTCGTTGAGGGTGTTTCGCTCATCGGTGTCGTTGCTTGTCTTCTCGGCGTTCTCGCATAAAAATATAAACAAGTAGTTGCAAGTTGCCGTAACAGACAGAAATGGCTTGTAATTAGCAATTTGCAATACGTTATCAAATAGCATATATGTCATTGTTAACTCCCGAAATAGGACTTCTATTCTGGATGATTGTCGCTTTTGGCGTAGTCTTCTTTGTACTTGCGAAGTTCGGTTTTCCAATCATCACACAGATGATTGACGAACGCAAGAAATACATCGACGATTCGCTCGAGGCAGCACGACAGGCCAATGAAAAATTGGCAAAAGTTCAGGAGGAGACCGCAGCCATGCTGAAGGAGGCACAGGAGAAGCAGTCGCAGATTCTGTCAGAAGCCGTTAGCATGCGCAATAAGATCGTGGAAGAGGCAAAGAACGAAGCTGCAGTGGCTGGCCAGAAAATTCTGGCTGAGGCCAAAGAGCAGATTGAAGCAGAAAAAGAGGATGCTATCCGCGACATCCGTCGTCAGGTAGGCTTGCTTTCTGTACAGATTGCCGAAAAGGTGCTTCGTCAGAACCTCAACAACGATGCTGCACAGATGGCAATGATCGATCGCATGCTTGATGAGATTGAAACCAAGTAAATTATGGATATTGGAGTAATAGCCAAACGCTACGCCAAAGCGTTGCTGCAGTACGCACAACTCGAAAAGGCTGAAGACAAGGTTTATACCGAAGTTCTTCAGTTCGTCGAGTCGTATAAAAAAGTGCCGCAGCTTTCGCAAGTATTGGGCAATCCTCTTCTTCCTGCCGAACAGAAAGAAAAGGTTTTGTGCCAGGCAGCAGCCATCAGTGCGAGTCCGGTATTCCAGAAATTCGCTGCTTTGGTTGTCGCTCACAGGCGTGAGTCGTTCATGCTCTTTATCGCCTATAGTTTTATTTCACTTTATCGCGAGCTGAAACACATCAGTATTGGCAAACTCATCACTGCTGTGCCTGTCAGCGAAAAGGTTGCCAACCGTTTGGAGAAAATGATTGAAGACCGTTCAAAGAATTCGGTCGATGTCATTCTCGATACTCAGGTTGATCCAGAACTTTTGGGCGGATTTATCTTCCAGATCGACGATATGCGTCTCGATGCCTCAGTCAAGACACAGTTCGAGCAGATCAAGAAGCAGTTTATTGAAAAGAACAAACGAATAATTTAATTATGAGTAATATTAAAGCAAGCGAGGTCTCAGAGGTGCTTTTGCAGCAGCTTCAGGGAATCGATACCAGCGCACAGTTCGATGAAGTCGGCACTGTGTTGACTGTCGGCGATGGTGTGGCCCGTATCTACGGTCTACGCAATGCCGAGGCCAACGAGTTGCTTGAGTTCGAGAACGGTGTCATGGCCATCGTCATGAACCTCGAGGAGGACAATGTAGGTGCTGTGCTCTTGGGCGGATCGGAAAAGATCAAAGAGGGCATGGTAGTGAAGCGCACCAAGCGTATTGCCTCTATTCAGGTGAATGAGAACATGTTTGGCCGTGTCATCAACCCACTGGGCGAGCCTCTTGACGGCATGGGACCTATTGCTGGCGACAAATACGAAATGCCACTCGAACGCAAGGCTCCTGGCGTTGTGTTCCGTCAGCCAGTTAAGCGTCCTCTGCAGACTGGATTGAAGGCAGTTGATGCGATGATTCCTATCGGTCGTGGCCAGCGTGAGCTCATCATTGGCGACCGCCAGACTGGTAAGACAGCTATCGCTATCGATACCATTATCAACCAGAAGGAGAACTACGAAAAGGGCGATCCAGTATATTGTATCTACGTTGCCATCGGTCAGAAGGGTTCAACAGTAGCTTCGCTCGTGCAGACTTTGCGCGAGAAGGGAGCTATGCCTTATACCGTAGTTGTAGCTGCTACTGCTGCCGACTCTGCTGCTTTGCAGTATTTTGCTCCATTTGCTGGTGCTGCTATTGGTGAGTTTATTCGCGATACCGGACGTCATGCACTCGTAGTATATGATGACCTCTCAAAGCAGGCTGTTGCCTATCGTGAGGTTTCGTTGATTCTTCGCCGTCCTTCAGGTCGTGAAGCATATCCTGGCGACGTGTTCTATCTCCACTCTCGTCTTCTCGAACGTGCTGCTAAGATTATCGAACAGCAGGAAGTTGCAGAACAGATGAATGACCTCCCAGAGAGCCTCAAGGGTCATGTCAAGGCTGGTGGTTCACTCACCGCATTGCCTATCATCGAAACCCAGGCAGGCGACGTTTCCGCCTATATTCCTACCAACGTAATCTCTATTACCGATGGTCAGATCTTCCTCGAGACCGACCTCTTCAACCAGGGCTTCCGTCCAGCTATCAACGTAGGTATTTCTGTATCACGTGTAGGTGGTTCGGCACAGGTAAAGTCAATGAAGAAAGTAGCAGGTACACTGAAGATCGATCAGGCTCAGTATCGCGAACTCGAAGCATTTGCCAAGTTCTCGAGCGACATGGATGCAGTAACTGCAATGACCATTGACCGTGGCCGTAAGAACAACAAATTGCTCATTCAGCCTCAGTATAGCCCAATGAATGTTGGCGAGCAGATTGCAATCCTCTATTGTGGCACCAAGGGTCTTATGGCCAAACTTGAGGTAGATCAAGTACAGGAGTTCCAGGAGAAGTTCCTGCAGTTGCTCCGTGCAGCACATCAGGAGGATGTTATCGAGCCATTGGCTGCAGGTAAGATTGACGATACCATCACAGGTATCATCACCGAATGTGCCGCCAATATCGTCACAGAAATGGCATAATTATCCAATTGTATAATTGAGAAATTGTCAAATAGTATATGGCTTCATTGAAAGAAATCAAAGGACGCATTGGTTCGGTTGAGGGAACACTCAAAATTACCTCGGCCATGAAGATGGTGGCTTCTGCAAAGCTGCACAAAGCGCAGGGTGCCATTGAGAACATGCTTCCTTATGACCGCCAACTGCATAAGATCATGGTATCGCTCCTCTCGGGCGATGCCAAGGTCTCTACACCCCTGTGCAAAGAGCACGATGAGGTGAAGCGTGTTGCCGTGGTTGCAGTAGCCAGCAATTCAAGCCTCTGTGGCGGCTATAACAGCAATGTTTTGCGTCACACCACTGCTTTGTTGAACGAGTATCAGCAATGTCTGCCTAAAAAAGCGGGCAATGCTACAGAAGCCATCGATTGCTATGTTATCGGACGAAAACTTGATCAAAGCCTCAGCAAACTGAAAGGATTCAACCAGATTCGCGATTATGTAGAAAAAGGTGACAATCCGGCTTTTGCTACAGCCCGAGAGTTGGCACAACGTCTCATGAACGATTATCAGGAGGGACGAATTGACCGAGTAGAACTTGTGTATATGCACTTTAAGAGTACTGCTACACAAATTCCTACACGCGAGGTATTCCTTCCTGTTGAACTTCAGAAAGACAACAATGAAGGTAGCTGCTCAGGCTATATCATCGAGCCTAATCCAAGCGAAGTGCTGAACGCATTGATACCCGATGCATTGTGCATGAAAATCTATACAATGATGCTCGATGCACAGGCGGCAGAACATGCAGCACGCACTGTGGCTATGCAAACAGCCACTGACAATGCCAATGACCTTCTTAACGAACTTCGTATTCAGTATAACAAGGGTCGTCAGGCTGCAATCACCGCCGAGTTGCTCGATATTGTAGGTGGTTCAATGTCATAAAAAAACTCTTTATGATCAAGAGAATACTATCCATAGCGGCAGCAATCTGTTGCCTATCCAATACAATCACCGCCCAGCATGGTAAATATGTGGGCGGTGATATTTCGCTCATTCCACAATATGAGCTACACAACTCACCCTATCTTGACAAAGAGGGTAATAAGATAGAAGATCTTGTTGTCTGGTTGGCCAAAGAATGCAACTGGAATACATTCCGTGTTCGTCTGTTTGTCAACCCTAACGGCATGAGCAATGATGGAAAAAACGTTGACCCTGCAGTTTGTCAAGACCTCGAGTATGTAAAATCATTAGGCAAACGCATCAAAGATGCCGGTGCCAACTTCATGCTCGATATACACTACAGCGACACATGGGTCGATGCCGGACATATTCAGGCACCTGAGGCTTGGAAAAATATGTCTGTCGATCAAAAAACAGCTCAAATTGCCACCTATACACACGAAACACTACAAGCACTAAAAACAGCTGGCGCTACTCCCGATTTGGTTCAGGTTGGCAACGAAATCATGTTTGGTTTCATGGGCATTAAAGTAGCTCCATACGACAAAACCGACAGTCAGTGGGATAATTATCTCAAAATCCTGAAAGCAGGTTGCGAAGCCGTACGAGAAGAATGCCCTAAAGCACAGATTATCGTACACACAGATCGCCCCAAAGAGGTTGAAAGTGCTCGATATTATTATGGAAAACTCGAGACAGCTGGCATTGACTACGATGTTATTGGTCTCAGTTACTACCCTTTCTGGCATGGTAATCTCACAGACCTGAAGAAAGGACTTGACGGACTGAAAAAAGACTTCCCCAACAAGAAAGTACAAATAGTTGAGACTGGCTATTACTTCCAGTATTGGCCTACAACAGGCATCAACTATAATACCCAAAACATCTGGCCTGCCTCACCTGACGGACAATACAACTTCATCAAAGACCTTATCAAGTCTTTGGCCGATTATGAGCAGGTCGAAGGACTTCTTTATTGGTTTCCAGAAGATGCCGGCAATGGCGATGATACCAATTGGGATACCTCAAAAGGAACAGTCTTGGCAGGATGGACCAACCGAGGTTTCTGGTGGCCTTCACAAAGCAATGAAGGACATTGGCCAGTATGCAACAATCAGAAGGAATCGGCTCTTGAGTTGTTCAAAAACTTCCTCAACCCGAACATAACAGCCCTTGAAAGTCTCAAGAGCACAGACAACAGCCAGGAACATGTATATTACAACATTCTCGGACAGCGTGTACATCAGCTGCAACGAGGACAAATATACTTTGTGCAAGGTAAGAAAATCATTTATCAATAAACCCGAATATGGAACGACACGAAGAAGAAACGCTTACCCTTTTGGGTAACAAAAAGACCGTATATAAGCAGGATTATGCTCCTGAGGTGCTCGAAACCTTTGTCAACAAGCATCCAGAGAACGACTATTGGGTGAAATTCAACTGCCCAGAGTTTACCAGTCTTTGCCCCATTACAGGTCAGCCCGACTTTGCCAACATTGTTATCAGCTATATTCCTGACATCAATATGGTAGAGAGCAAGTCGCTCAAACTCTATCTTTTCTCATTCCGCAATCACGGAGACTTCCACGAAGACTGCGTGAACATCATTATGAAAGATCTCATCAAATTGATGAATCCACGCTACATCGAAGTAACAGGCATCTTCACCCCACGCGGAGGTATTGCCATTCATCCTTATGCAAACTATGGCCGCCCAGGTACAAAGTACGAAAAACTGGCTTGGGATCGTATGTCGGCACATCAATAAAAAATAGCGGGCTTATTCAGCTCGCTATTTTCTTTTATTTTCAAAGCAACGCTATCAACTCCTTCATTCCCTCACCAGCGCCTTTCTGTATCTGTGTAAATGCGCGATAAGGATAACTGATAGGTTTAGGATCGATAAGATAGACAGGAATATCCTTTCGTGCATATTGCAACAAACCTGCAGCCGGATATACATTGAGCGAAGTTCCTATCACGACCAGAATATCGGCCTCAGAAACGAGATATGCCGCTTGTTCAAGATTTGGTACATCCTCTTGGAAGAATACAATGTGCGGACGCAACTGAACACCATTTGCGTCAGTATCTCCCATGTGAATATCTGGATTTTTCGGGTCCAACGGATAATGAACACCCGTGTCACGACCATCGGCACGGCATTTCATCATCTCACCATGCAGATGAAGCACTTTGTGCGAACCTGCCTGCTCGTGCAAATTATCAATATTTTGTGTTATAACCTGCACATCATAGCGCTCCTCCAACTGAGCCACCAAACGATGACCTTCATTGGGCTTACAATCCATAAACTTTCTTCTTAGCATATTATAGAAATCCAAAAGCAACGCAGGTTGTCTCAACCATGCATCATGTGTGCAGATTTCCTCTATACTATAATTCTCCCATAAACCATCGGCATCGCGAAAAGTGGGAATACCACTTTCGGCACTCATACCAGCACCAGTAAGGAACACAAGCTTCTTCATAAGTATCTGATTTTTATGAATATTTATGCAAATATAGCATTTTATTAAGAAAAAATGACAAATTTTCGTCAAAAAAATAGCAAAATTGCTATAAAATGTGTAAATTTGCGCCGTTTTAGGAAAATTCAATAACTATAAATATAATAAATTATGAAGAAACTTATCTATGTAGCAGCAGCTAGCATGCTTGCTACAATGGGTCTGTCAAATTGCGGCAGCAATGTTCCAGCTCCAAAATTCAACAATGGCCTCGACTCACTTGGCTATGCTTATGGTTTGATGATCGGTTCACAGTACTCAAACTTCACCGACAGCGGTGTAGTTGTTCCTGGCGAAACCATGGAACTTGACAACTTCCTTGCTGCATTCGTTTCAGCTATCAAGAAGGATTCAAGCGATTTGAAGATGACTCAGGATGAGGCTCGCGAATTCATTCAGCAGTACAACCAGAAGATCCAGCAGAAGATGGACGAAGAGCGTAAGGCTAAGGTAGAGCAGGAGAAGGCTAAGGGCCAGGAATTCATGGCTAACAATGCTACCCAGGAAGGCGTTATCACTCTTGAGTCTGGTCTTCAGATCAAGCACATCGTTGAGGGTACTGGCAAGAGCCCAGTAGAGAGCGATCAGGTTAAGGTTGCTTACAAGGGCACTACCATCGATGGTACTGTTTTCGACGAGAACGAAGAAATGACCTTCCCACTCAATGGTGTAGTTAAGGGCTTCAAAGAGGGCTTGATGAACATGAAGGTAGGTGGTAAGTCTATCATCACCATGCCATCAGACCTTGCTTATGGCGATCGTGGTGCAGGTCCTAAGATTCCTGGTGGTGCAACCCTTCAGTTCGAAATCACCCTCAAGGAAATTGTTAAGAAATAATAGCAATTTGATTTTTTTCTTCTGCAATATTTTATAGCAAGAAGTTAACAATCGTACTAAAAATAAAGGCGCTTTTCGCAAGAAAGGCGCCTTTATTCATCAAAATAGCAAAAAAAACAATCATTTTGCTAAATATTTGTCAAAAAGTTTTTATCTTTCAAAAGAAAAGAGTATCTTTGCCT
>JAUNCV010000241.1 GCA_030526445.1 Bacteroidales bacterium
TTACTATCTTTGCACCCGCTTTTTGCAGCCTATAACATGGAACGCTACTTGTGCATGCTGCAAGAGGTTTTAATTATTAACTAATAAAAAACAACAAATCAACAATTATGGCAGATTTGATGAAAATTGCTGAAGAGGCATTTGCTACTGGCAAGGTTCTTCCAGCATTCAACAGCGGCGATACCATCACTGTTTCCTACAAGATCAAGGAGGGTAACAAGGAGCGTATCCAGCAGTACCGAGGCGTAGTAATCCGTATTTCGGGTCATGGTACTAAGAAGCGTTTCACCGTTCGTAAGATTTCTGACGGCATCGGTGTAGAGCGCATCTTCCCAATGGAGTCACCATTCATTGAGAACGTAGTAGTTAACAAGGAGGGTCGCGTACGTCGCGCTCGTCTCTACTACCTCCGTAACCTCACCGGTAAGGCAGCTCGCATCCGTGAGAAGAAGGTTGTAAAGTAATAAGACGTCTTGACAACTACTGACAAGAATCAGAAACAATTGGCAGCACTTCCCTTTTGGCGTCGTGCTGCCATATTGTTTATTAGTACACTGCGATGGGTGTTCCGGACATTCGTGGCGGTGATTACCTTTGTGCTCATTTCGCTGTTTTTGGTTTCGGCCTTCAGCGACTGGGTGAATCCGGAATCGTGGCTGCTTGCGGCCTATATGGGTCTCTTCTTCCCGCTCTTTGCCGTGCTGCTGTTGGTGTGGACGGTGTTGCTGATACTGGCGCATCGATGGAAGAACCTCGTTGTGGCGCTGGCGGTGCTGCTGATAGGCAGTGGCAGGCTGTGGCGCTATTGCCCCACACACTTCGGCTCACAATCGGTTTTGACCGAAATGACCGATGCCACTGGTGCGGTGGTGCCCATTGAGGCCGACACACTCAGGGTGATGACCTATAACACGCATGCGATGGGTGGCGCCAACCTGCCCAATGTGAAGAGCAAACTGCCGGTGGTGGATCTGGTGCGCCAGTCGGGTGCCGACATTGTGTGCCTGCAGGAGTATGCCTTCGCCATCAGCAAAAAGGGGCATCATGAACAAGAGATCAGGGCAAGGCTCAAAGATATATATCCCTATTATGGCTTTGTGAACAACAAAGGACGCAAGGCAATGGGTGTGGCACTGTTCTCGAAATACCCTATCAAGGTGTATGAAAAGATTGACGATGGCAAGTATTATGGCGCCATTGCCTATGCCGAAATAGATTATAAAGGAAGAAAACTGGCGCTGGTGAACTCTTACTTGCAGAGTTTCCAGATTCCGAACGAAGAGCGCGCCTTTATGCACGATATGGGTGTGAAGTTTGAAACCGACTCGATAGAGCGCGTTGAGAAGGTGCTCAGAAACCTGAGCAATGCCTTCGAGAGCCGTTCGAAACAGAGCCAGCAGGTGGTTGACTATCTGCAGCAGAAGAATCTGGACGAGACAACACCACTGCTGGTGATGGGCGATATGAACGATACGCCTATTTCCTATTCGTACAGAATGATGCGAGGCGAGTTGGCCGACTCGTGGGAAGAGGGCGGTTTCGGCCTCGGTGTTTCGTTCAGAAACTTCCCGTTCTGGTTCCGCATTGACCACATCTTCCACTCATCGCACATGCGCGTGATAG
>JAUNCV010000069.1 GCA_030526445.1 Bacteroidales bacterium
GGCCTGATCAATACGGCACAGCGTTATGTATTTGAGGCACAGGAGGCTATACTGGATTATCAGAAGAGCGGCCGATGCTACAAGCGACTGGCCGAAACCAACCTCATAACGGGTAACTATGACGTGGCACGAAAGTATCTGCTGACACTGAAGAAGACGCTCATCTACCGTCAGTGGGCCACCGAAACCCTTGCCTTGCTTGGCAACGAAAAGGCCATTGACCAGCACAAGGAGTATGGCGAACTGCGCAGGATGATGATGAAGAAGGACCTCTTCTTTGACGATAATAATCACAACTGGATTTTGTGGGAGCTGTGGGCTTCGAACAAGAGCAACCGTATGGCCTTTGAGTATATGCTGGCGGGCTGTATGCTGGAGAAAGACCTTGACGGATTTGTGAACTGCTTCGGTTCGAACACAGAGATCAACTACCCCACGATACCAAGCCTCTACCAGCAAGTGCTGATACAATGGTGGACACGCGACCACAGCAACAGCTCGCAAACACCTATGGGCATTCGCCCTGAGACCGATGCAATGTTCAAGAAATTTATCATAGACTTTGGACAGCACAAAAACAACCCACAATGGCTGGAGAAACAGTATGGCAATACGTTCTGGTACTATTTCATCTCCCACTAAGAAAACAACTAATAAATTGACAATGAAAAAAATAAATATTACATGGGCTGCAATGGGCATCTGCTTGCTGACCTCGTGCACCGAAAATGTGAAAGATGCCAAACGCGTCAACGCCCTTCCCGATATCTATCCGGACTATGCAGGGGTAACGATTCCTGCCAACATTGCACCTCTCAACTTTGCGCCACAAAGCGATGAGGCCCTTATGATTGATGCCGTAGTGAAAGCGCCTAACGGCCAAACCCTGCATGGACAGGGCAAAGAGAGCACCTACTTTGACCAAAAAGCATGGAAAGAGATGCTGCAGGCTGCGGTGGGCGATTCGCTCATCGTAACCACTTCGATTAAAGACAGCAAAGGCTGGCACACCTATAATGACTTTGCCCTCTATGTGAGTGCCGACGCGATTGACTATGGCATGACCTACCGACTCATTGAGCCAGGATATGAGGTGTGGAGTAAAATGGGTATTTATGAGCGAAACCTGAGCAACTTTGAGGAGCGCGCCCTGATTGAGAACACGCAGTTTCAGGGTTGTGTGAACTGCCACAGCACCAGCCGAAAGAACCCTGATGACATGACACTGCATGTGCGAGGCGAGCATGGTGCCACACTGCTGCAAATAGATGGCGAGATACAGGCTTATAACACTGCCACTCAGCTCACAGCGGGCCTCTGTGTTTATCCTTACTGGCACCCAGAGGGAAGATATCTGGCTTATTCGACCAACACAACACGCCAAGTGTTTCATACGCTCGACGAGAAGCGCATTGAGGTGTTTGATGCAGCCTCTGACCTGCAGATTTATGACACCAAGAGCAATGAACTGCTGGTTTGCCCACAGCTGAAACAAGACAGCGTGATGGAGACTTTCCCTGTCTTCTCGGCCGACGGACGAACCCTCTATTTCTGTGCCGCCAAGAAACTTACGGGAGAGAATCCCGACTTGCTGACCATCAGATACAACCTCTGCAGCATTGGCTTCGACCCAGAAACCGGCACCTTCGGCACAAAGATTGACACTCTGGTTTATGCCGAAAAAGAGGGCAAAAGCATCTCGTTCCCAAGACCTTCGCACGACGGACGATTCCTCTGCTTCACCCTTTCAGACTATGGTCAGTTCAGTATCTGGCACAAAGAGGCCGACCTCTATCTGCTCGATTTGCAAGCCGACAGCCTCACGATGCTGAGCACCGAAAGCAAGGCTATCAGAAACATGAAAGAGGTGAACAGCGACAAGACTGAGTCATTCCACAACTGGAGCATGAATAGCCGCTGGCTGCTATTCTCATCGCGCAGAGACGATGGCCTCTTCACCCGCCCCTACTTCTGCCACGTGAGCGAAGATGGACAGATTTCGAAGCCTTTCATGCTGCCACAGGAGAGCCCTAAGGCTTATTACAGAGACCTGTTCATGTCATAAACGTGCCAGAGTTTATCAGCGTGCCTTCGAACTTTGACGGACACAAGGCAGCCAAACTCATCCTTGACGAGAAGCGTGTCAATATGAATGCACGCGAAGTAAAATAAAAGAAAATCAGTCAAAAGCAATAAAAAAAGGAGCCCAACTGGACTCCTTTTTTTATTTGTCTGAAAACACTGTTCATTTCTTTGGAAACACACGCTGGAACTCGTCCACACTGATGGTGACTGGCTCGACCATAAACTCGGGTCGGTTATAGCACTTCAGCAGGAAAAGATTCTGTTCGGGATCCTCTTGCGGCAGCATAAAAGCCTTCTCAACCTTACCGTTATGGAAGTAAGAAATAAAGACACGGCTGTATTCGTCAATGCGTCGGCTGCCGCACATAATCCAATGGCCATTGCTCGACCATGATGGGTAGCTATCGGCAAAACCATCGCTATTGAGGCCGGTCATATCCACTCGCTCGGCAGTCTCTTCGCCCAATGGCACACACACGATGTCGGCATCATGATGACGGGTGTGGAAACAGCCATACTGACCTTCGGCAAAAAGCAGATACTTGCCATCGGGACTGATGCGGGGCAAGGTGGCACTCTTATCGTTCGAAGCGGCATCATAGACCAGTTCCTCTTCACCGAATTGGTGCGAAGCCACATCGAAAGAGCGACGATAGAGGTTGTACTGAATCTTGGGATAGAAGGTGCGGATATCCTTATCGCGCATCTCTTCGGGCAGCGGCACCGACTTGCAGTAATACAGGTACTGGCCATCGGGACTCCAGGTAGGATAAACCTCGAGCAAATCAGGGTCATTGCAGACAATGCTCACCGAATCGGTTGCCACATCGTAGAGAATCAGATCACTGGCCTCGTCATAGACCTCAATTTTGTTAAGGTGCTGAGTATGGAATGCCTGACGAGTTTTGTTGGTAGAAAAAGCGATAAGTTTCTCGGTAGGATGCCATGACGGATAAACGCCTGCCGAAATGGTATTGTCACGCTTCAGATTGACCGAAGAGATCTTGCCATCGTTGACCAACACAGTGCAGCCATTCGAGAGACGAACATGAAAGAGCATGTTGTCGGTCTTATAGTTCTGACAGCTATGGCAGTTGATGCACTGGCCCTTCTCACGGTCAATGCTTGTGACCTCATTGTTAAAAATCTGTGTCTCTTCGAACGACGTAAGATTGCGCTGAGCTATTTCCATATAAGACCAAGCCACATAGGTGGGTTCAATGAGGCGATAGGACAGATATTCGTCAATAGGCTCGGGCGCCACATGTATTGCAAAGGAATCGAAACTGTGCCACTGGCCCTGCTTCTGCCCCCACACCTCGACCTGCAGGCTCTGGCCCTTGGCGGCATTGAGCATAGCGTGCCACTCTTTTTCGGGTATCTGCACCTTCACCCCATTGCCATAGGTCTGCTGCTTGCCATCGGGCATAGTGATGCGCGCCACACAAGCCTCAAACTCGGCCGCAGGGAGCATAAAGTTGAGCGGAGCAATGTTGCAAGGCACCGTTACATTGCAGTAATCGGGAAAGATGGCTGGCAAAGTCTGCATGGCTATGCTCGATGATGGCACCTCGGGACGATTACCACACGAAGCCATAAGCATCAGAGCCATAGCACATAAGAGAAAATATTTTTTCATTGTTTTGAGCTTCTTGTCATGTTAAAGTACCTTTCGGCCAAAGAGGTTATAATACCAATAGGTATCGCCCCAGCCTTTGTGCATTTCTTCTTCAATCTTTTCTTTCGAATAGCGAGACTGAGCCATCTCTTCGAACCGCTCCCAGAACGCTTTGTAGCGGTTGTAAACACCTTGCTCAACAGGAATCATCATGCGCTTCTCTTCGGGCGCCTTGTCCATGAACATGATATAAGCCTCCTGGGCATGCAATGGGAAAGCCTCATTCTGGTGCAGCTTGACATATTTTCGCATCGAGCGCCAGAAGCGACGAGAGTCGCATCGCAACATAGAGTAGAACAAAGCCTGCTCGGAAGCGAGTTTGTTATCCGACTCATACCACGAGCTGACGCTGGTGACAATATAGCTGTAGGTATTCTCAACACCGGTAATCTCATCTTCATACGATTGTTTCTGCTCTTTAATCAGATCTGAAACAGGTGCAGGATGCCAATCTTTGTAATATGGATGATGATGCAAAAGAGCCAGGAATCGATCCTGATGTTTCTCTTCACCGGTAGCACTGACACAACGAGCCAGCATCTTCAAGTAAAAAGGCGAAAAGCCCGTTTGCACAGCACATTCATAGCTCAGGCGGATGGCCTCATTGACCATGCCGTAGTTATAATAAACAAGGGGCGAAGCAATCTCGAGAAAACTCACCTGAATAGAGTCTGGATTATTGAGCGGGAAACTGCTATTGCCATTCATCTTAAACGACTCATCGAGCAATTTGCCTTCGTGCATCAGCGCCACATTCTTGAGCATAATCATAGAGATGGTGGGCTTATCGGCCGCCGAGGCGATATCGATCACCTCCTGCCAATTATCATCGACCGCAGAACGCACCATACGCATTTCGTTGATGTAGTTCTTGTCTTCGAACATAAACGAAAGGGTGAAGACCATGCCCGCTGCAGCACTCAGTACTGGAGCGATGGCATTGTTCAGATATCGGCAACACAAAGGTATGAGCAATGAAACGGCGCCTAATACCCAGAATGGTGTGGTGAGCGACTCGGTGCAATCGGATGGCGTAACGAAACGTGGCAAGCCAGCCCAAGAGACTTGCGACAGACTGAAATTGGAATAGAGCAAACCATGCCAGATGCTTGTGGTGCACAACATGATGACAACACCCAAAAGTTCGCGCCAACTCAACTTGCCTGACACCACCAGACAAAGTATAAACAGCAAGGCGAACCAACCCAGGATGGGATAAAGTGAGGCGCCCACCAGATACCATGCCCAATGCCAACGGCGAGGAGTAGCCTGTGCAGCCCACAGAAGCAACAACATAATGAGATAGGCCACTGACTGTGAGAACCAATAGCCACGAATGGTGGAAAGATAGATCCAATAACCTAAATCGACCACCGAGGTAAGCAGACAAGCCACAGGCAGCAGCATCAGGGCTATGGCACCACCCTGCAAACGGAATGCCTGCTTGCCCACACCAACGATGAGCAACCAGATGCCAGCCAGCACGCCAGCACCAACCCAAGGATTATAAAACAACTGGGTGAGCCATGCACCAACATACTGCATCAGGCCAAAAGGCTTTTGCATAAGATGCTGAAAGAAAGGTGCGCCATAGAGGAACTCAGAGCGATCGTGCGCAGCATATAAGACCTCCTCGTTTTTGCACAATATGTACACAACAAACCCTATGAAAGCCAAGAGACTTGCATAGAGGGCTGCTTTTGTAATCTTGCTGTTTGATAATAGCATAGTAAGTATTGAAGAAAGGTTCAGATAAATGTTTTTTTGACTTTCGCAAAGATAACACCTTTTCACGGATTCACCAAATTAAAACTGAGAAAAATGTGTTTATACCAACGATTTCGCCCAAATATGAAAAAAATAGGCTGACCCAATATTGAGTCAGCCTAAATATTTATACCTTTAAGGAATGATTATTCCTCATAGTAAACAGAGTTGATGGTACAACTACCAGAAGTAACCATGAGATCAAGGTCCTTACCGGCACCACCGTTACCACGAGCACAGTCCTTAGCAATAGCCTCGGTAAGCTGGAGCTCCCAGAGACCGTTGGTGAACTGAACATCCTTATCGCCATCGTAGCGAGCAGACCACCAACCGTTCATGATACGGCCTGCGCAGTCTGGAGTTGCATCAGAGATATCGAAGATAAGGGTCTTGAAGCCCCAATAAATATCATCTGAGAGGTATGGGAGATACTTACCTTCGTTGTCGCTGAATCGCATAGCAGCAGCGTCCCAAGCACCTGGCTGGAATGGCTCCTGGCCTGAACCTGGCTCGCCATAAATCCAATACTTGTTGAGAGGATCGGTGATAGTCTGGCAGTCAACAGGATAGTCGGCAGTAAGTACAGTACCATCGGCACAGAGTGCAGTAATGGTAACAGTGTGCTGGCCGAGCTTCATCTTCTTCCAAGCATAGTTGCCAAGGAACTCCTTGCCACCAATATCCCACTTTGCATTTACAGGAGCAGAGGTGTTACAAGTAATGCAGTTACCATTCTCACCAGAAGCAGCCTTATCAACAGTGACAGTAGTCATAGACTTGAGCTGCTCAAGTGTGATGTTACCATCGTTCTTGAAGTCTTCCTCTACAGGATCACAAGAGGCGAGACCGCAAGCTACAGCAAGTAAAAAATATATCTTTTTCATGTTGTAATCAATTAGTTATAGAGATCGACATACTGAGTTTCTGGAGAGCCATCCCAGCCCTTGTTCTGCTCAAGTTTACCATTCATCAAGGTAATCTGAGACTGTGGCTTAGCCAAGAAGCCATCGGTTGCAGCATAACGCTTAGCCCAAGAGCTTGTCATGTGCTTCATAGAAACTTTACCAGGACCCTTAACAGCAATCTGCTTACCATTCTGAGCCTCGAGAGCCTTAGCAGCAAGACAAGATTCGCCACCGTCCTTACCAGACCAACGACGCAAATCGTTGAAGCGGAGACCTTCGAATACGAACTCCCAACGACGCTCGTCCTGAACAGCCTTCAATGAGTAACCAGTCTCAGGAACGCCAGCACGACGCTGTACCTGATTCATGTACTGAGGATCGCCAGTGAGCTCGGTGAGCATGAGGAGAACGTCGGCATAACGCATGAGGTAGAAGTCCTCGAAGTGGTCACCCTGCATCTTGTTATCGAGCGAGCTGCTTGCGTAACCAGGAGCCTTACACCACCAAGGTTCGTTATCGCCATCATTTGCATCCAAGCAAACGCCATTGTACTTCTTAACACCAAGACCAGATGCCTCGCAGCAGTCCTTTACGTATTCGTAATCAATCTCAGGATTATCAGAAACACCGTCGATCAAAGAACCCTTCTTACGAATATCGGTATAGCTGTTGGTACCGCCATTTGCCTCAGCAACTGTCCAGTCGTCCCAAATGTTGCATGAAGGAGTACCCTGACCCCAACCATTGGTGAATGGATAGGTGAAGTTGCGGTCGCCATTGTGACCATTTACACGGAGAGCCCAGAATACTGAAAGGTAGTTACAGTACATACGAGCGGTAGAGTAAATAGCATCAGCGCCATCAATGTTCCACTTAGAAGCGTTCATGAACTGAATCTGGAACAACTCCTCGGTGTTACCGTTACCCATGCCTGGCTGGTCGAAGCACTGGCTGCGATCCATGTCGGCAATAAACTCATATGCGTGACCTACGCCATCGTGAGCCTCATCCCAGAGCAAGCTGTTAGAGTACTGCCAGAGCGAACGGAAGTCTTCGCAAAGAGAATAACCACCATTGCCAACAACATCCTTCAAAGCTGCAACAACATCAGCCTTAGCAATTGAACCGCCAGGGCAGCCCTCCTGCTCAACGAGGTTGATAGTAGCATCGCCAGTTGAAAGCTCCTTAACCTGCTTGTAGAAGCCAGCCCAGAACATCCATGCACGAGCAATGAAGCTCTCTGCAGTGAACTTGTTAGCATGACCAGAGGTTTCAGGATTGCTCAAGTGAGTCTTGGTACCCATGAGGTTCTTGCCAGAAGTGAAGTCTGAGAGAATCTGTGGATAGATAACCTCTTCTGCACTTACCTGCTGCTGCATCTCGTCGGTGATGATGGTCGATGTGATGAGAGGCACATCGCCAAACAGCTGAGTGAGCCAAAGAGTATAGAGACCACGCATGAAGAATGCCTCGCCAAGGAGCTGGTCGCGCTGAGCCTTCTCGCTCTCCTTCCAAGGTACATTGTCGATAGTCTCGATAATGGTGTTAGCACGAGAGATACCACCATAGAGAATGATGAATGGCTTCTCATACTGGTTAGAGTTCATAGTAGTCAGGTGATGCATAGCCTTCACCTTGTTATCCTGCAAACCGCCAGAGCCGTAGCAGTTATCTGACATAATTTCCCACCAATAGAATGGGTTCTGAGTATCAGCATCACCACCACCCATGGTATTCATGATAGCATAGAGAGCGGTATTCAAAGCCTCAACATCGGCAGGCTTGCCAGGGAAGGTTGCCGATGTCATCTCGGTCACACGTGGATCGGTATCCAGCATGTCATCACAAGAAGTGAAAGAGACTGCAGCAGACAGCGCAGCAGCTGTAAGTAAAATATGTTTTTTCATAACTTATGAGTCGTATTTAGAATTTAATGCTTGCACCAACAGTCCAAGTACGTGCTGGTGGATACAAACCAAGGTCAATACCAGAAGCCCAACCATCAGCACCACCTGCAGAGCCAACCTCTGGATCGAGGCCAGTGTAACCGGTGAAGGTGTAGAGGTTCTGAGCCTGAACATAGAAACGAAGCTGCTGGAGTGGACACTTCTTCCAAACCTGCTTGAAGTCGTAACCGAGGGTCACAGCCTTGATCTTGAAGTAGTCAGCATCCTCCATGTAGCGAGTTGAGATCCAGTTGGTGTTGGTGTGACCAGTACCAGAGATCTTAGGCTGGCTGTTTGAAGTGCCTTCACCATGCCAACGACCGAGGATCGTAGTATCGTAGTTGTGCTGCCAGCTATCAGAGAATGAACGGTAAGAACGCATGATCTGCATACCGAATGCGCCAGAACCGTTAACAGAGAAGTCGATACCCTTCCAAGAGCAACCGAGGTTTACACCAAGGGTAATGTCTGGGTTAGGATTACCAATCTCATGACGGTCACAGTTATCACCCTCAGTGTAGGTGATGATGCCATCGCCATTCCAGTCGTCCCAGATGCAGTCACCAGGCTGAGCACCATCGAGCACTGCCTTACCAGCTGCACGAGCAGCATCGATCTGATCCTGGTTCTGCCAGATACCGCTGTATGACATACCATAGAAGTAACCGATTGGCTTGCCAACCTGTGCACGGTAGATGTACTCAGTACCCTGAGAAAGCATACCGCCAGAACCATTGATGTAACCGTTCTCGTTAGCAATACGGGTAATTCTGTTCTTGTTGGTAGCGAAGTTTACGCTTGCATTGTAGCGGAAGTCCTTACCAACCTTGTCATTCCAAGAGAGAGAGATTTCAACACCCTTGTTCTCAACGTCACCACCATTGATCATAGCTGGGTTGGTACCCATAACTGCGATGCGTGGACCCTGGATGAGCCAATCCTTAGTAGTCTTCTTATACCAGTCGAAGGTTACGCCCAAACGGCTGTCGAGGAAGCGAGCATCGAAACCGAGGTCAAGCTGCTCAGAGGTCTCCCATGTGAGGTCTGGATTAGGAACGATGTTTGCAAATGCACCAGTGTTAGGAGTACCACCAGTTGAAACATTCATATCGTGGCTGAACTTGTAACCGTTGTCACCATATTCGCTTGACTGACCGATGGTAGCGAGGTACTGGTACTTAGCAATACGGTTGTTACCGTTCTGACCCCAAGATGCACGGAGCTTGAAGAAGTCCATGTAATCCTTGGTGTTCTCCATAAAGTCTTCGTTGGTGATTACCCAACCTGCAGATACAGATGGGAAGAAGCCCCAGCGGTTACCCTTGTTGAAGATACTTGAACCGTCAGTACGCATGGTAACGGTTGCCATATACTTCTCATTGTAGTCCCAGTTGATACGACCGAACCAAGAAGCGAGATACTCCTCATCGTTTGGCTTACCAGTGAGGGAAACGTTGGTAGCGTTATCAACCTTGAAGTTAGAGAGCCATGCAGAGTTCCAGCCCTTCAAAGTAGCGAGCTGCTTGCCTGCGTCAACCTTGTTCGAACCACCGAGGTTGAAGCCCCAAGAGGTGCTCTGGAATGACTGACCAGCCAATACGCT
>JAUNCV010000070.1 GCA_030526445.1 Bacteroidales bacterium
CTACATCTGCACCTTCAAGGCCTTTAGATGCCTTGTATTGTTCGATGCAGAAGGCGAGAAAATATGTTCGAGGATCTGAGTTTGCCATATTCGTTTATTTTTAGGAGGTTGATGCGCTAAGAGTTGTTTTATGCCGCGCACCATTGTTGACGTAATTATAATAGCTGCTGCAAAGATATGGGGTTTTATGGAAAACTCCAAATTTTCAGTAGGTTTTCTTGTTTTCGTTAAGATATTTCATCCATCACAGTTCTAAGGCTTACAAAACAACTAAGGTCAACAAAACAGAGGATGATTTTTTCAAAAACATATTCTTTTTGACATAGAATATCAAAAAAAGGGATGTATAATGAATTTTAACAGGATATTTTTTGGTATTACATAGTAAATAATATACCTTTGCAGTAGTGTAAATAACAGATTTCGATTTTCGATACCTAAACAGCAAACAAGCAATTAAAAAAACATCGTTATGCGTAAGTTTATTTTACTTTTTTTGTCTCTTTTACTAGTTTCTCCGCTGATGAGCTTTAACCGCTATCGCAAGAATAATATTGTTGCTTTCAAGAAAGATGCGCCATTTGACCTCTTGAAGGGACACGTCTATGCAGGCACAATCGTTGACGGAGAAATAAAATACAAGAAAATTAAAAACATTCAACCCGACTTATTTGACTACGTCTTTTACAATCATAGTGATTCATACGCAAAGGAGTTAATATTATACCCCTTGAGTTCTGGAAAATACGAAGGAAAAGAAATTCCTTACGATGCTATCAAAATTATAGATAAAAATCCAAATGGCCCTACAAAATTTTGGACCAAATCAAACATTTGTTATCCTAGCGACTGCGGCTTCCCAGAATATTTCTTCAATCGATATGAAGGAGACCAATACGGCAACGCCCCCTACGAAAAAAAGAAGGGTTATCGATTGAATTTTTTCAGCATTAAAGTCGGTTCACGCTATGACAAGGGCGTTTACTATTATTATTTTTTTGATAGAGATTCGTATAAACGGGAAATTACGACTATGCTAAAAACTCAAGATAATGCTGAGGATATGAAACTGTACAATCAGCCTAAAGGTTATGAAATGCTATTTGACAAAGATAATAACATGTTTGGCTTAGTGGATGTAACCGATGGACAGAAGTATTGGGGCAGCGAAGCTCTTGATTATCTCGAAAAAAATTACTTGAGCGGCGAAGTTGCTGCAAAAGAGGCCGAAGAAGCAGCCGAGAAGAAAAGACAAGAACTAGAGAAAGCTTATCCATTTGGCTGGGCCTATTTCGGAGAAAAAGGTAAAGGAAACATCAAATTCACCTTGGCTTACGAGATCGGAGGAGAAACAGTCACTCTACTCTTCAGTGGTTTCAATGCAGAGGACAATGTCATTGACGAGGTTTTCATTACGCCACCTTTCAACGGTGAGTACGAGAAGGATCCGAGCATCGAGCCTCCATTTAAGGTAAGATATGTTGAGTCATATTTCCAACAAGGTCTAAACTTCTATGATATTAGTATCTTGTCAGAAGGAGAAAAAGTAATAAATCTATCGACCGAAAAATCGGTAATTCTGAATATCGACCATAATCTTAACAAGAGTGACAAGTGGAAGAACAAATCTGGTGTTGTCTATTACCATCAAGACCGATGGGGAAAGCTGCACAGGATGTAATCTTGCCACAATCAAGATATAAATAGGAAAAACCACCTAAACCGCATGATGATGGCTT
Organism: Bacteroidales bacterium; assembly: GCA_030526445.1. Lineage (GTDB taxonomy): Bacteria > Bacteroidota > Bacteroidia > Bacteroidales > UBA3663 > Liminaster. The sequence goes on from JAUNCV010000070.1 coordinate 1,740, forward strand.
AGGTGGTTTTTATTATATAATGTAATTATTCAATAAAATGAAACCTTCTATATCGAATAAAAGATTGCAACCTCATGGCATATTACTCTATTATTTCATTGGCTTACATACAGGGCGAATGGCAACACCTTTAAATCGAACCGTTAAACTCAATTGGGGTTCCTCTTTATTAAGATAGAGGCTATAAGCTTCGATACTTTCATAATTGAGCGAACTACTCCAATACAGACATTCCTGTTTCTCACCCATCGGGAGAAATATAGAATTCCCGTTAGGGCCAATCACTTGCCAGCCCAAGATACTATGCATTCGGCATTTCTTCCAACGACATTTTTCAACCAGTTCTGAAATCTCACGCACAGTTGGCATTCGCCAACTACCGCCCAACTTCTGGCTGGCAGTATCATCCTCTGGGTCGAGTTTGGTTTTCTTGTCAACATCACCATTTTTCTCAAATAAAACATATTTGGTCATTTTTTTGTCTTTTATGTACTTGTAATTAGCCAACGTATAGCCCCACTTGCAGGAAGTCTCTCCCCATGAATAGAGATCACCAAAAAGTTCTGGATAGTCGGCACCCAAATTACAAGTACCCCACATCACTGAGAGACCCAGATCTACATACTCTACGCCATTCTCCTCGCCACTGACATCTGCAATATTACAATATACAGGACGAATCGTTTGTCTATAAGAGCTACTTTGCTTATTCGTCGTGTTGCCAAAAAATATTACCTTCTGATTGAAATCCTGAGATATTGCAAAATCATGAATACCTGTTCCGCTGCCATTAGAACACCAATAGTGACCCACTTTGCCTCTTTCTTCGATTACATCTATAGCGCGGCCAGCAGCAGGCATAAACATCTGGTTTCCATTACGTCCTGTGAATTTTATTCCAGGAACACCTTTTTGCACAACCCACTCGCGACGACATTGAAGCAACTCTTCAAATTCTTTATTGGTTGGCATACGCCAACTGCCTCCCCACTTAACATAAGCCACATCTTTAGGAGTGCCACCGATTTCATAGGAAACTAAACCATAACATTCTGGCGATTTTTCACCAACAAGATTTGTTATAGAGCCCCACGCATAATAATTTCCAGAATGTTCTGGCGCGCTAGCATCCACATTGTATGAAGCCCACTTCACAGAAAGACCCAGATCTATTATCTCAGCGTCGCTCTGGCCTTGCGAATTTTGACGCAGTGCCTCAACTCTTTCCTTATTTTTCTTTTGCTTTTCAAGATAAGCATTGAAATCACAACCGTTTTCCTTGAGATAACTAAGAGCTGCATCGACTGCTACATCAACAGTTTTTTTGTAACTATTCTGAAACTGTTTCTCATAGAGTTTATTCATACTATAACTTATGGCATACTGCTGTTTTTTCTTCAGCTTCAACATTTCTGGGTATTGCTCTTCAATTTTCTTTTTCTCCTCCAGCCAGTATCCATAGATCCTTTCTTTGAAATAACTTTTCACTTTGTTACCAGCATCTCGAAAGTCGTTTTCAGAATACATGCCATGAAAAATATGATGCGCATCGTAATAATGGATAATCTCCTCGCTGAGTTGCATTATTTTGGCAGTGTCCATCTGAAAGACAGGTGCCTCCCAAGTGTATTCTGAAATAATTCTATTATAAAGAGCCTGGGTCTCTTTGTTCATCTCTTGAGCATTGAGTGTAGCGCTGCCAAGACAAGAAACCAGTAATAGTGACAAAAATTGCTTGAACTGTTTTTTATTTTTCATAATTATACTTTCTTTAATGATTAATACATGTTGTCTTTATTTTTCAGATGTAAAAACTGAAATATAAAATGTGATATCAGAATTGCATCAACTCGCAATTATACATCCAATAATCATCGTCGGAGATGTAATAATAGAACGAATATTTGCCATTATCCATGTGATATTCTTGCGTGATCTTGGCTTGATTACCCGTCCTTGTATCCTGACCATAATAGAATATACCAATGGTTTGACGACGACGATCAGTGCCACCTTCAGACGGGAGGCCACATGCAAATTTCTTCTCTATTTTATTTGAGCCTCGCTCGATGATGGTCCACTCACTTCGGCCATCGTTATCATAGGCACGATGCTCGATGAGGGAATGAAACACATACTGATCTTTGATGCCATAATTGCCCATTGTGGCACACATGGCTGACTTGTAATATTTCAAATCGTTGGGTCGGTCAACACTATCGGAAACCTTGACCATGCGGAAGTTATCGGCCGAGACCAAAGAGCCACCAACACGAACGTAAGCTATCACGCGATTTTTGATTTGCATTTCAAATCCGCCATCTGACGAAGGAACCAAATCGAGCTGACCGTAATTGCAAGTGCGCTTTTTGTTGTTGAAGACATAACCCTCTTGTCCGTCGAAAACAAAGATGGCCAATGTAACCGTAGTTCCGTCGCTGAGCTCACCACGAGCATCCCAAGTGCCTTGAATGGCCTGGCGGATGCGGTCGCCTTGCTGCTGCATCTCCTCAGCCTGTCGTTCTTCTTCGGCCCTTTTCTCTTCTACACGATCGCTATAATAACGAACTTTTGAAGCAAGAGAATCGTCTCTTTCTCTGAGGTCATATTGGTATCTTGCGGTAGCTTCGGCAGCAAAATTATCGGCAAACGAAACAGGGGAATAATAGGTGATGGTACGGTGTTCGTCTGAAGTCCATCGAGGAGTATCCTCTTCGTCATAGATTGTATGATGCGCATTGAGCCAATTACCCTGATCGTCAATTTCTGAATAACTAATTGTGCTGCGTGTCATGTCGGCTAGAGTAAGGATGCGGTTATATTGCGTTGGCGTGCCATGCTCATCATAAGCAGTGTACTGAATGGTTTCAGTTTCCATTTTCTCCATCCAGAGTCGGCCATCTTCGTTATAAAATAACTGTTTCTGTTTGTTCATAACGGTGGGTTCTTCGTCGTCATAATAGCTTTTATAGATATACTGTTCCTCAATCTTACAGATACGACCATTGGCATCACGTTCGAAAGAAACGGGACGAGTATCTACACGATATGGGTTTACAATATCACGATACCAGGCAATGACCTTGCCCTGTCGGTCGAAAATGACACGGCTGACCTCTACACCATCGTTTCCGTAACAAAGTTGCTTAACATTGCCCTTGACAGCAAAGAGTTGCTTGTCACTAACAAATGGCTTTTTCTCCTCGGTCTTTTGTTTGTTCGATGAGGAGCAAGAGAATAGCATTAATGCCATGCTCATAACAAACGAAAGGAATAGTAAAAAACGTTTCATGTTGTAAAAGTTTGATTATACAAATTGCTGTTATATTATCTTCTTGTGCTGCAAAGGTAGAATATCTTTACAAAAAAGCCAACGTTTTTTTACACTTTTTTAAAACCCACCATGATTTTGGGCTAAATATTTAAGTTTCAAGACGGGTGATATGTTGTAGAACATAAAATATGTACTTGAAAGAGTGCTTAGCATACTTTTATCTCATAAGAAGAACACAGATGATATGAAACACTGAAATAACAAAAGTCTGAATACTCTAATAATGTAAATGAACAGAAATTGAAGACATGAGAGTTTAATATTACTTTTTTCGGGTCACGAATTTGGCGAGTTCGAGGAAATGGTGTATCTTTGCAGCGACAATAAAAACCTTTTCGATATGAATAATCAAAAAGTTCTTGCTTATATTGTGGCTGTGGTGAGCGAATTTGCTGTTGCTCATAAACTCTCAACTCAGGAGGCGTTTCGCTACCTTGACAAGCATAAAGGTATAGAATTCATGGAACGTCATTATGAGGTGGAGCACACACTTTCGTTTGCAGACGTAGTGGAAGATTTAACTACTTATTGTCATAGAATGGGAGGCTACCTATCATGATACTCTATCACGGATCAAACACAGATATAAAAAAGATAGACCTTTCGCGCTCAAAAGTGGGAAAGGATTTTGGATGTGGCTTCTACTTAACACCAGACCTGCAGATTGCCCAAAAACAAGCATGCCGCCGAGCCGACATCGAAGGAGGAACTCCATTACAACTCAACTGGCGACCTGGCTCATGGAAGAAAAACAGTTTAGCCTTCGAGAAGCTCTTCAATATGTCTATAACAGCCAGCTCTATACAAAGTTACAAGACACATCAAATGGGCTTATCGCACAAAGCGATGCCTATTTGTATGATATCTTGTGCAGTGAATATCATCTTGACTTATAAATATCGAATCAGAACCAGTTTTTGTCATAATGCCAAATAGTATCAATTTTGTGCATCGAACAAAATAAAACCACCTAAACCGAGCGGGCTTAGGTGGTTTGTTGTATATGACTCATTCATTCAGTCATTCAGTTGAAAAAAGAGGGGATTGCCCAAGAGTGTGGGCTGTGTCATGACTTGTAGTAACAAATGGTATAGACATAGCCATGGGAAGCATCGACAACGGTTTCGAATGACACACGCTCCATCACATCGGGCGTAAAGAGCGCAGGGAGATTGTCGACCAAGCCGATGCCAGTGAGTTTGAGATAGGCCTCCTTACGGGTCCACCATACGGTGAACTGTTCGCACGGAGATGGTGCTGCCATGATGTCTTCGATCTCTTTTTCAGAGAAGCAGAAATGACACAGATTGATGTCAAGTTTCTCCTCAATGCACTCTATATCGCACCCCACATTTTGCTGGTCAACGACACACAACACCCCACTTTTGCAATGACTCAGATTGAAGTGGATGTCGGGATGGTGGCGGAGCACCGGCTTTTCGTGACCTAAATAGTCGAATTCCGGATTCTCGGCAATTCCGTATTCCTGTTTCAGGGCTTGTTTGAGCAAGAGATAAGCCTTTGTGCACAGCACCTGATCGATAAGGAAACGAAAACTCAAAGCCTTCTTCTGTCGCCATAATGGCAGCAGAAGAAGGTCACTTTGTAGTTCCTCACGAGTTACACCCTGAGGATTGTTGAAAATTAGTTTTTTCACTGTTGCAGATAGAACTGAAGGATGCGCTGGCGTATGATATATTCATACTTAGCCTGAATGGCATCCTGCTTTGCCTTGACACACTTCTGACGCGACTGCTGCAAATCGAAAGTGTTGCCACGACCAGACTCATAACGAGCCTGCTCATAGTTGAAGCTTTCCTGTGCAGCATCCAGAGCCCTGGCAGCCGAAACCTCCTTGTTCTGTGCCACGATAGCATTGGCGCAAGCGGTCTGTATCTCCTTCTGAAGTTTCTGCTTATGCTCCTCAAGCGCTATCTGTCGGCCCTGCAGGTCGATCTTGGCCTTGCGGATGCTGTTGCGAGTCTGGAAGCGGTTGAAGACAGGCACAGTGAGATGAAGTCCGAGCACCTCGTTGAGGTTTTTGTCGAACATCTGTTTGCCGAATCCACCAATTTTCAGATTCTGATGGAACATGTTGACATAGAACGATTTGACCGAGCCACTGAGAAGAAGCTTAGGGTAATAGGCAGAACGAGCAATCTCGACACGATACTTACCCTCCTCAATAAGCGACTTAGCTGCATTGATGGCAGGCCATGTGTTCTGAGCATCCTCAAACACAGCTTCGGCCGACGGAACGATGGAGCCTGTTGACTCCACCTCGCAGATATCAAATCCCTGGCTTGAAGGGAGATTGAGCAATTGTGTAAGCGTGAGAAGCGCGAGGGTGTAATTGCTCTCAGCCTCGACGAGCGCAAACTGATCACTTGCCAATGAGGCCTCGAACTCCTTCTGCTCGCTCATAGGTCTCTTACCTTTCTCGACCATGATGCGGGCACGGTCAAGAAGCTGCTGGCAGACTTCGACCTGAGAACGTGCAACATCGACCAAGCCTTTGTAGTACAGGCACTGGAGATATTGCACTGAAACCTGAATGCCAATGTCTTTACGCGCCTGCTCCAGATTGGCCGCTGCTGCTTCGAGACTGAAACGATCGGCCTTGATGCTATTTTTCACATTGAAGCCATCGAAGAGAGTGACCGAAGCATTGACGCCCATGGTGGTATATGACAGGTCGCGACTGACTGTGCTGGTACCCGGATTCATTGAGCCTGTAGTGGCATTGTAGTTACCGAAACTGATCTGCTCGCCAAACTGCGCATTGACCTCGGGCAAATAGCCATTGCGACTGGTATTGAGCTGCACATCGCGCTGACTGATTTCAAGAGCACGCTGCTGAAGGTTGAGGTTGTTTTGGATGGCATGGTCGATGCACTGATCCAACGTCCACTTCTGCGCAAAGACTGCAACCGGCAGTGAGAGCATAAGTGCAACCGCAACGGCTTTGTAGTTTATCTTACCGTAAATTGTTGTCATATCTAATGCAAGTATTAGATTATTTCTGGATTCCGCGCAGCTTATCTTCCTTGCTGATGCCGGATTTCACTTCAACATGTATGCCGTCAGACACACCCAACTGCACTGGGACACGCTCCCACTGCTGGTTGTTGACGTCGGCCTCGGACGATGTGAGTCGATAAACGAACGCATTGTCGCCTTCGAACTCTACACAAGTCTCATCGACAGAGAGTGCATTGGGCGCCTTAGCAATGGTGATGTTTGCATTGACACTATAGCCCGAACGCACCACGACGCCCTCTGGCACACTTGCAGTAGCCTTGAGTTCGAACATCTTTGCACCATTCTGCAAAGTGCCCTCGGGCGAAATGTAATCGAGCACAGCAGGAATATTAACCTTCTGCATTGAAGCAGGGACAAGGGTAACCTCCATGCCGGTGTGAAGTTTTGCAACCTCAGTCTCGTCAATGTTTCCGCGGAAAATAATGTCGCTCATATCGGCAACGGTGGCAATGGTTGTGCCCTGAGAGAATGAAGAAGAACCGCTGACAGAAGTACCCACCTTGACAGGCACGTTGAGCACGATACCATTCATAGTGGAATGCACCTCAGTGGTATTGACCGAACCTGCACGACTGCTTGAACCGCGGGTAATCACCTCGACCAGAGCCTTGGCTGCAGCAACCTTATCTTTTGCCACTGCAAGGCGGTTCTGCTGCTGTTCGTTCTCCTCACGGCTAATGACGCCCTTGTCATAGAGTTCCTGTGAACGCTCAGCCTCACGTGCCACCTCTTCGAGCGAAATAGTGGCTGCTTCGACCTCGCTCTGCGCCTTGGTCAACTGGCTCATATCAGGGATGACGCGAATGATAGCCACCACATCGCCAGCATGAACCTCCTTGCCTGCCTCGACACGCAGTTCGGTAACAACACCCGTGATCTGAGGCTTCAACTCGACCTGAGTACGCGCCTCAAGAGCACCTGTTGCAACAATCTTCTTGACGATGTCACGCTGTACTGGTGCAACAACTTCGTGAACTACGGGAACAGGCTGCGACTGCTTCCAAAGGAAATAGAATGTGTAGATGACGAAGGCTCCGACAAGAACCCATCCACAAGTCTTTAAAACTTTTTTCATATAGGTTATATTTTTAATTTTCGAAACATGATGTTACATTATTCTGCTCTAAGTGCCTCTATGGCCTTAATGGCCAAGGCTCGTTTTGCAGGAACAAAACCGGCGAACAAACCGCCCAGAATCAGTATGATAAAAGCTGCTATTGCCGGGATGAACGGAACATGCGGGTTGGCGAAGAAGCCCGACTCGCCCGTTGCCGTCATGCGGTTGACAAAGTAAAGTCCCCACACGCCAACGACGATTCCCAATATGCCTGCAGCAAGTGTAAGCACAAGACTCTCGCACATGATCTGCTTGATGATGGTCCAGGGCTCAGCGCCCAGTGCACGACGCACACCAATCTCCTGTGTTCGCTCCTTGACGGTAACCATCATGATATTGGAGATACCAATCAGGCCGGCCAACAAGGTGCCTAAGCCCACAAGCCACACGAGTGCATTGATGCCACCAATCATAATGTCAAACTGATTGAGCTGGCTCTTCATGTCTAACGTCACAAATGCAGACATGTCGTCGGGGTGTATCTGATGATTATTGCGTATTATCTCGTCGAACTTCTGATAATACTCACCCGATTCATATTCATCGGACAGAACCATAAAGAGTCTGTCGGCCTTGCCAACGGCATTGTACAGATACTGAGCAGTGGTGATGGGCATAAAGACGGAGTTAGACTCGTTCGGACCTAAATTGACCATATCTTTGGTTTTCTTATCAACTCCGACAACGCTGTAGATGTTTCATTCTA
>JAUNCV010000071.1 GCA_030526445.1 Bacteroidales bacterium
CAACAACTTGCGGAAGGCCGGACGATCCTTCGAGAAGAGATCCTTATAATCATAGCCAAGCACTTTGCCTGTTCCATCATTATAGTAGTCACAATCGGTAAAGAGAGTGTAGTAGAAACGTGAGTCATAACGACCTGTAGTAGCAATTTCGCCCTCCTTCTTATACTCATCTACGAGCATCTTGTTAGGCAAAATCTCGTCCCAGCCGCCAAGTTCTTCCGTAGCAATCCAGTACTGCAACTGAGTGCGATAGTTTGCGCCATTGGCACTTGACATAGAGGTCTGCAACTCAAAGATAGACTCCTTGCAGTTCTTGTTGGTGCCATCGAACATCGAAGCAAAATTGCTCTCGAGTGCATAGCCCTTCACATTATTGAAAGCCGAAAGCGCATTATTGAGATACTCGCTCTTCTGAGCACTCTCTTCGTAAGCGCGAGTAAGATACGCGAAACCAAGATAGCTGTAGGCTGCACCCGAAGTGGCACGACCCAGGTTGTCTGAATCATAGCTCTGAGGCAATCCTGCTGCTGCAGTTTTGAGGTCATCAATGATGAAATCCCAGCACTCTGCACGGCTTGAAAGTGACTTGTCAAGGTCTGCAGGATCGGTTATATATTTGTTGCGAATCACAATTTTCTCCCAGTTAAGGAGCAACTTGAGGTGGTAATAAGCACGCAAGAACTGTGCTTCGCATACCATTTGGTTGCGCACTGTAGCATCCATATTCTCGATACCAGCTACTTTCTCCATTACCTGATTGGCATAACTGATGCCGCGATAGTTGTTCTTCCAATAAGCACTGAGCTGCGAGTTACCATTGGTATATGAGAAGTTGTAAAGCTCAACCCAATTCTGGTAGTTCATTGCATCGTTACCAATGTCGATGATATCCTCGCGATAAGCCTCAACTGGCCATTTTACCTCGGCAAACTCCCAGGTATCAATATAGTATTCGAGCTGTGAATAGGCTGCTGCCATGCCAGCCTCAGCATCAGCCTGGTCACGCCAAAAGCTATCAGAGGTAAGCTGATCGGGCGAACTTACAGTAAGATAATCGTCGCACGAAGCAATTGAAAGAGCACCCATGCAAAGGGCTACTGTATAGATATACTTTTTCATATTGATGTCGTTTTAGAATGAAACCTGCACGCCCAATGTGTAAGAGCGAGTGAATGGATAGATGAGCTTATCGATACCAGTGTTGAGCACATTAGCACGAGAGAACTCAGGATCGATGCCATCGTATGAAGTGATTGTGAAGAGGTTCTCGCCGCTTACATAGAAGCGCACATTCTCGAGATAAGCCTTCTTGCAGAGACTGCTTGGCAAAGTATAACCCACCTGAAGCAGTCGCATACGGAAGAAATTGCCCTTCTCAAGGAAACGGTCACTCTCGCGCGAGTTGCTGTTAGGATCCTGGAAGATAGCACGTGGCACCGAGGTGTTAGTGTTGGTTGGAGTCCAAGCATTGAGACTCGACTTGAGGAGATTTGAACCAGAGTTCATTGACTCATAGAAATAGCGGTTGCCGTTGTAGAGTTTGTGACCGAAGGCACTGCCGAAAGTCATAGTAACGTCAAAGCCCTTGTAGTTGGCACCGAGGTTGAGGTTGGCCTCGACCTTGGGAATGCCCGAACCGCAATAAACCTTATCATCGTCATCGATAACGCCATCGCCATTGGTATCAACGAAGCGGATATCGCCTGCAGCTGCCTTAGGCTGAAGCATCTCGCCATCTTTGTTCTTATAGTTTGCAACTTCAGCATCACTCTGGAAGATACCATCGGTTTTGTAGAGCCAGAAACCTGCGATTGGCTTGCCCACACGAGTCTGAGTTGGGAAGTGCTCAGTACCATACTTAAGACCTTCGCCATAGAGCACCTGATCTTCGTCGGCCAAATGAGTAACCTCATTCTTGGTGGTGGTGAGGTTCATGCCAACATTATACTCAAAGTCATTACCCACCTTGCCATTGTAGTTGAGCTCAATTTCAAAACCAGTATTCTTCATCTTACCTACATTGAGCACTGGGTTATCAAGGCCCGATGATGGAGCAAGACGCTTGGTGATGAGCAAATCTTCGGTCTGGCTGTTATAATAGTTGAGTGAGCCCGAGAGCGCACTGTTGAAAAGAGCGAAGTCGATACCGATGTTCTTGGTATCAGCGGTTTCCCACTGCAGAGAGCGGTTCTCAAGACCACGAGCAATACTGCCTACCCAAGCATTGTCGCCATTGCCACGCACATAGCCCTGACTCTTAGTATTGTAGGTGCTGATGAGAGCCTGGAAGTCGTAGTAGCCGAGCGCGTTCTCGTTACCCAAACGGCCCCAGCTGGCGCGCAACTTAAGGTTATCGATAAAAGTATCCTCTGGGAAGAAATCCTCTTGAGAGATGCGCCAGCCCAAAGCTACCGATGGGAAGAAGCCCCAACGACTGTCTTTACCGAACTTAGAAGAACCGTCGCGACGAACTGTTGCCTGTACCAGATAGCGGTCATCATAAGCATAGTTTAAACGGCCAAAGAAAGATGCACGATGATATTTCCAACGTGAACCACTGCCGCTGTAAGTGCCGCCTGCACCTGCATTGATGGTTGAGAAGTAAGGATCAAGGAAGCCTGCAGGATTGTTTGACGCAATGAGCTTGCCATCCTCTACCTTATAGACTGTAGTCTTGCCTTCGACCGAAATCGAGTTCCAGGTGTAATTGGTGGTATGCATTGAGGTACCAGCCAAAGCATTCACACGATGCTTGCCAAAATCTTTGTTGAACGAAAGTGTGTTCTCCCAGATGTGGCTCTCCCAATAACTGGTGCTTTCGCTATAGATAGGATAAATGTTCTTGCTCTTCTCGTCAGCAATATAATCAGGAGTGTGTTCTGAGCTGCGACCATGCACACCTCGGTAGCCATAGCTACTCTTGAAGGTGAGCCAAGGTGTAAAGCGCATGCTCAAAGCCACGTTGGCATCTGTGTTATAGCTGCGATCTTTGGTGGTAGTGTAATGATGATCGGCCATCACGTTACGGTTATTTGGCAAACCATTGAAATTGGTCAGACCAAAGCCATACTTCTCGTTTTCATCATAAATAGGAACGAGAGGCGAAATCATATACATCTCCTTAATCGAGTAATTTGGCTGCTTGCTATCGGTCACCTTCAGACCAAGGTTTGCATCAAGGTCAAAAATATATTTGGTGAGGTGCATCTTCATGTGAACATTGTCCTGACGATAGTCGTTGCCAAGGAAAATGCCCATATCATCGGCATGATTATATGACAAAGCATACTTAGCATGCTCGCTGCCACCACGAACAGATATATTATAGTTCTGCGAAACGCCATTGCGCATCATGGCATCCTGCCAATCTGTGTCAACGCCAGTGTTGGTAGTGATGTATGCTGGCAACGCATACTGCTTAGAACCGCCACGAGCTGCGTCATAAGCATTCCAGTTCTCATACATCTGCTTATGCACACTCTTATACTGTTCAGCATTAAGCATCTCGAGCTTCTTGGCGATCTGAGTCATGCTCACATAGGCACTGACATCGACTTTGATGTCGCCTTTCTTACCATTTTTGGTGGTAATGATAATGACACCATTGGCAGCTACCGAACCATAAATAGCGGCAGCAGCACCATCCTTAAGCACTTCCATCGACTCAATATCGAGTGGATTTACGTTATTGATGTCGCCAGGGAAACCGTCAATAATATAAAGAGGATTGTTATCGCCCATGGTGCCCACACCACGAATCTTGACCTGAACGCCAGCACCAGCATTACCGCCAGATTTCTGAATGTTCACGCCTGAAATCTTACCTTGTAAAGCCTCGGCAGCGTTGGTAGTAGCGCGCTTGGTGAGTTCGCCAACATCGACCGAAGAAATGGCACCTGTCATGTCACTCTTCTTCATTGTACCGTAACCCACAACAATGAATTCATCAAGCATCTCAGATGCCGACTTCAACTGAACCTGTACATTTTCGCTAGTTACAAAAATTTCTTGCGACTCAAAACCGATATAAGAGATGGCAAGAATGGCATTCTTCTCAGCTTCGATACTGAAGTTGCCATCAAAATCGGTAGTTGTACCATTGGTGGTACCCTTGACCATAATGGTAGCGCCAATAACTGGGTTGCGCTCATCATCAATAATGGTACCCTTTACACGAATGTTCTGCGCCAGCGCTGTAACCGCCAGCAACATAGGCAGCAGCAGACACATGGCTGCTCGCTGAATAAGGTAGATTCTACTGCTTCTCATAATAGAATAATGTTTGTTGAGTAAAACGTGTTTGTTGTTTTTTTCTGGCGCAAAGATAAAGGTTATAGGTACAACAATAAGAAACAACAGTATCTACATTTAATCTACAAGTATTTATATTAAGGACTATTTCGTATCTACAACGATAATATATAAATATTGATTATTAGTAATTTATAAAAATACATATATCTACAAGACTTATATTTTTAAAGTTTCTTAAGATACTCTACCAAATCGGCTTCTTGTGGCAAATGCAATGCTTTGCGCAAGCGATATCGATTCATATTTACAGTCTTGGGCTGCGTATCTGTAAGCTGAGCAATCTCTTTGGTCGAAAGATTAATTCTCAGCATTGAGGCCAAATTCACCTCGCCAGGCGTAAGGTTAGGATGTAGGCGTTTGAGCGTATCAATAAATTCTGTGTTACTATCTGTGATCTTTGAACTGATAGTGCTATTAGTCTTTACGATGTCTTGATTCTGGCGAATAAAGAGGTTGACTCTCTTAAGATGAGCACGCAGTTCGGCCTCGTCCATCTTCTGCCCTTCCTTAATACGTTCTCTTATCTTCTCAAGCAATTCATTGCGCGATTTGATAAAGACAGAAAGCGTAGTCACATCGTGCTTGTTCATGCGTCGTTTCTGCACATTGATCCATAGAGCAACAGCCACAACAAGAATGATGATAACGCACAACAAGAGCATGGAACGCTGACGCAAACTTTCAATACGATATTCCTGTTCTCTGATTTTCTCCTCATGTGCCTTTTGTTCTAGGCGTTTCTGCATGATGTTTTCTTCAATGTTACGAAGTTTCTCGGCACTCTGCAGTTCGCTTCGTAGCGACTCAAGTTGCTTCTGGCACTCATAGGCCTGTTTATAATCGCCCAAAGCACAGTAAACCATGGCATGATACTCATAGTTATCACACAGCAACTCTTTCGAGCCCACAGTTTCGGCATATTTCCGCGCAAGAGACAACTGTTCAAGTGCCTCTTTATGACAATTGGCATAGTAATACTGTCGGCCCTTGTTGTTAAAATTCTCGCCCAATGACCACACACGGTTATGAAAAGTGTTGATGCCAATGGCTTCGTCAATATAACCTAACTTCTCTTCAAGATCGCCTTTGAATAGGCAGAGATTGTTGAGGTTAGCTGCCAAGGCATGCTCCTGCCCTAACTTGCGGTTGATATTGAGTGCCATCTTAAAATAACGCTCTGCTTCTAAATACTCTTCAGCATTGCAGTGCACCACTCCCAATGTATTGTAACAATCGGCCAAATCGAGCGAATCGCCCCAGGCTTTGAGCAATGACGTGCCTTGATTGCAATAAGTCACAGCCTTCTTATAATCGAACATACGACTATAGAGAAATCCGATTTCGAGCTCAATCTTGCCTTGCAGGCGATAGCTCTTCTCCTGGCAATAATCAAGTGCATCATAAAGATTTGAAATGCTGTTATCATAATTACCCACCAATTTCTGCGATTTCGCTAGCAGCAACTTGGCTTCGGCCATGTTATCGTTCTTGCCAGACACCAAGCCGTAATGGCGCAAAACAACCTCAGCATTTTTAGCCGAAATAGCAGGATTGCGATACAACTCTTCTGCTCCTGTTTTGAGCAACGAGGAGACATCAATTGCCTCTTGAGCCTTGAGCATACCAAAACTCAAAAGAAAGCATATATATATAAATGTGAAATTGCGCATAGAGAATCAGAGAATCTGCATCACCTCTTTCAGCGAATGCACCTCATAATTGACAGGTTCGGGTGCTGGGCCGTTTTCGGGATGGCGGTTGAAATATATAACGTCAAGTCCGACAGATTGAGCGCCATGGATGTCGGTTGTAAAGTTATCGCCAATCATAAGTGTGGTCTGAACCGAAGCATGAGTTCGCTCAAAAGCATGCGCAAAAAACTGAGGCGATGGCTTGTTGGCACCTGCATCTTCGCTCAGGATAATAGTGTCGAACGCATCAAGAAGTCCACACGAACGAAGTTTGCGATACTGCACCTCGTGAAAACCATTGGAACATATATGGAGACGATATCCCTTCTTTCGAAGATACTGAACCAATTCGTGTGCATCAGGCACAACACCCGGTTTAACGGCACAAAGGTCGAGGAATTTGTCACTGATGCGGAGGATATTTTCGTCTGAAAGATCCATAGTACCCAGCCCAAGAGAGAGTGGACGACGAAAGCGCTCAATGATGAGATACTGACGCTCTATTTTGCCTTTAGCATACTGACCCCAAAGCGTTACGTTTGTCTCCCAATAAGCCTTATAGAAAAGTTCTGGATCAGGGAAATGAGCCTCCCATCCGAAGTACTCAAATAGTTCTGCAAGAGCAATAACCGCATTGCCATGTGTATCATAAAGAGTATCGTCGAAATCGATGAAAAGGTCACTATATTTTTTTTGTTCGCACATTTCTGATAAATTTGTTTAAAATGATGTTTTAAAATTTGAGTGCAAAGGTAACAAATATTTTGCAAACCTAAAGAAGAATTTATGAATAACCTCCAAGATGCGAATAAATTCTTGGTGGTTTCGAAAAAAAAGAGTATCTTTGCAGCCAAATTTGTTTAAAAAACGCGATAAATAATAGCTCTATGATTCAAGATATTATCAAGCCAATGATTGACTCAGCACTGATTGAACAGGCGCGCGAGCTCATTGACAAGCATCAGAAGTTCGTAGTGGTGACTCACATGAGTCCCGATGGCGATGCACTCGGTTCATCGCTTGCAATGGCTGGCTATTTGCAGAAGAAAGGCAAGGATGCCAAGGTTGTGTTTTGCGACACTCCCGGCGAGAACCTTCACTTTATTCCGGGTTGGGAAGAGGGCCTGATTTATGACAACCAAAACGATGGCAGCGTGAGCCGCAAGGCCGAGGCACAAAAGCTCATTGCAGAGACTGAGGTTATTGTGTGCACCGACTTTAACGTTCTTTCGCGAACCGCAGCTTTGGCCGAAGAAATCAAAAAGAGTTCGGCACCTCGTCTGCTACTCGATCACCATTTAGGCCCTAACACAGAAGAGTTCAGCGTTGTGATTTCACATCCCGAAGCCGTGGCTGCCTGCGAATTGGTGTATCGCTTCATCCTACAGATGGGCGACGATGCTTTACTCGACAAGACGATTGCCACCCGCATCTTCTGTGGATTGCTCACCGATACTGGTATGCTCTCTTTCAACTGCTCGCAGGATCAAATCTTCCTTATCGTGGCACGTCTTATGCAAGAGGGTGTTGAGAATGAAAAGATTCGCAAAGAGATGCTGCTTGAACACGAGCGTAGAGCGAGACTCAAAGGTTATGTTTTGCAGAACAAAATGCAACTTAACTATGACCTGAAATATGGCTATATCAGTCTGAACAAAGCCGAACTGAAACGCTTTAACCACCAAAAAGGTGACTCTGAGGGTTTTGTTAACATGCCACTTGACCTTTATGGCATCCAGGTTACAGCTTTCTTCAGAGAAGAGAAGAACATTATCAAGGTGTCACTGCGTTCGAAGGGCGAATTCCCAGTCAACCTGCTTGCTGAGAAATTCTTCAATGGTGGCGGACACCGCAATGCTGCTGGTGGCGAATTTCTGGGCAGTTTGCAGCAGGCCGAGGCACTTTTCATAAAAGCAATGCCACTCTTTGCTCAATATTTGGATAAATGATCAATATCAACACCCAACAACTGATGCACATACTGGATGTGACACCGGCATCGCACAATGTGATGCTGGTGGGCAATCATGGCATCGGTAAATCAGAAATATTGACCCATTACTATGCACAGCGCGGTCTCCGCGTTGTGCCTTTGTTTTTGGGTCAGATGAGCGACCCCGGCGACTTGATCGGACTTCCTCGCGAAACTGAGGGACGAACCTCATTCCTGCCTCCTTACTGGTTTCCTATAGACGGAAGACCCATTGTGCTTTTCCTGGATGAACTGAACCGCGCTCGACCAGAGATTCTGCAGACGGTGATGGATCTGGCTCTGAACCGCACCCTGGCAGGACACACATTGCCCGAAGGAAGCCGCATTATCTCGGCTGTAAATGAAGGCGAAGAATATCAACTCACACAACTAGACCCTGCACTGGTAAGCCGATTCAATGTTTATCGTTTTACCCCTACAGCACAAGAATGGCTGCTTTGGGCTCAAAACGAAAATATTGACCCTCGTGTGATACGTTTCATAGAAAGAGAACCTTCGTGGTTAGATGGAACACCCGATCAGAAAGAGGGCATTGACACTGGATTGGAGAAATATCCAGACCGACGAGCATGGCGCCGCGTGAGCGATGTGATAAAAGGAAGGGCCACTTTGGTCGATGACGATCTGAGTCTCGTTGCTGGAATTGTTGGAGCAGCAGCCTCGAGCCGTTTCTATGCTTCATGCCAAGGCCGAAACATGCTGACAGGTGTGCAGATACTAAACGACTTTGCAGACTGCGAAGCCGAACTTCGTCAATACAAACTACACCAAATGGCCATTGTGAGCGAGAGCATGTTCCGCTATCTGGAATCGGCCTACGATATGCAAAGTACCGACGCAATGCAGCTCGAACAATATCAGCTCTATGCCTCGAACTTCAAGGCATACTACGATTTTTTGGTCAATACCGAACAGCGTGAGTGCATCGCCTATTTAGCCAACCTCTTTGAGAGCGGAAGCTATATGAATGCCGTGCTCTTCATCACCTCGATGACGCCTGAAGTGTATCAGCAGATGGCAGATTTCATTGCTAACTTGTGAACATCGAAATGAACAGTGTGTTAAAACTCATAGCCGAAAACTGGTTTCTGACCGAGCCCGCCTACTTCGCACTCTAC
Organism: Bacteroidales bacterium; assembly: GCA_030526445.1. Classification (GTDB taxonomy): domain Bacteria; phylum Bacteroidota; class Bacteroidia; order Bacteroidales; family UBA3663; genus Liminaster. The sequence goes on from JAUNCV010000071.1 coordinate 9,117, forward strand.
TGCCGACAGCAACTGCAGGAGAATGTGAACATGGAGTGTGCTGTGCGCTGCGGACAAGGGAAGCTGGAGTACAACCCACTTATTCTCAAACATAAGAACTATGCTGAAACTGAACAGTTACTACGCATAGAGATGATCCGTCTCTATCTGAAACATCCATACGAGCGAAGACCAGAAGGATGCTGCGGTGAGGCTATCGCTACAGGATCGGACATCACCATAGCCGATGGCTATTGCACTCTACGCAAAGAGAAACTGCCGCTGCAGACACCTGATCATTATCACCTACCGCTGGGGCAATACTACGAATGGTATGCCAAGCAACTGCAGCAGCAAAAGGATTCGGACAACAATGAGCAGCAACAAAACAATGCTGCGCAGCAACAATCAGACAAAAGCCAACTCTGGAGCGACGATAGTCTGAAGCGCGAAGAGATAGACCAACTCATAGAACGCACCACCGATTGGGGTACGATGCCCGTCGATGTGGTGGAGCGCATCAAGGCAAGCACCGGTACAAAACTACGCAACATGCATGTGTGGCAAGGATTTCACGGTGCCATACTCAATAGCCATAGACGTCTCACCCGCATGCGTCCCAACCGACGCACAAGCTTTCTGCAAATGGGCTCGACACGACAATTCGACACTCATTTACTTGTAGCCATCGATGTTTCGGGCAGTGTTACAGATGAAGTGCTT